>JACQZD010000229.1 GCA_016207865.1 Nitrospirota bacterium | reverse complement strand
ACGTTAAACAGTCCTGGAAGTTATCACTGCAGCCAAATTCCAAGAGGAGTTGAACGTTTCGTCCGTGTAGTGCACAAATAAAACTTTAATGAATGAATTTGAATCGCCATATACTCAAACACTATAACTGTCATAATAAACAGGTGATTATGTTTTATCCTTCCAACACTGCAAAAGATAAAGACTTGCTCAAGCTATGTGCTTTTTGTCTGGAGGGTGACACTGACTTCATCTGGACGGATTAACTGCCGGGTAGAGGCGTTTATAAACTCCACACTAACCGGTTCTCCATCTTCACCATAACTTACGATAACCCCGCCGGGCTCCTCAATAGCATCTATGGGCGGCATATCACGAAGAACAAGTATGAGAACATCGGCATCAGAGTCATATTTTATTTTCATTTTTTTCCTCCTTCCAATATTTCTCTACCTTACTCGTCCAATAAACAGTCAAGACCTTTCGGTCACTTCCTATCTTAATAAAGGGTGCTCGTAATAAACCATTTCGAGTTCTTGATTGTGCAACGAGAACTCCCATATCCCCCGGGACGATTTGCTCAGGATTGTTTATTAAAGCCTCCACTTCCTGTCTTGTGATTTTAAGTTTCTTCTCCCATTCTTTCTGCCGTTCTTCTGCATGTTTAGTCCAGATAATTCCCATTTTCTATTATTATCATTATACCATTATTTGCTAAATGTTGTATTATAAACTTAGTTGTGAAAATGCTAAAAACGCTATCGGCTGAATTAAAGAAAGTAAACGCTGACAAGGTAAGATTTGAAATCTCAAGAGATAACTACGAGGCATTTTGTAATGCCGCAGGTCTTTATAAAAAAGAATTTATTGAATCTTTTAAAAAGCCTGATGCTGACCATAAGGCAGGCCGTGTAACAAAAAGAAAAACTCTTTTAGAAATCATTGAAAACCCTGTTTAATAATAACCGCGCCTTATACCTCATAACAGACCGCACCATATCGCGCCTTCCTCTTAAAGAAATTGTCAGGCAGGCGTTGTCCGCGGGAATTAAGACAATCCAGATTAGAGAGAAAACCATGTCTAAAAAAGAACTTTACATGGAGATTGTCTGTCTAAAGCCTCTTTTTGCAAAGCACAGGGCCTTGTTAATTGTAAATGATTATGTTGACATTGCGCTTGCCGTGAATGCCGGTGGTGTTCATCTGGGGCAGGAAGATATGCCGGTTAACGAGGCGAGGAAAATACTGGGAAAGAACAAAATCATCGGCGTATCCACGCACAGCCTGAAGCAGGCGGTTGAGGCAGAGAGGGCAGGGGCTGATTATATCGGATTTGGGCCAATGTTTCATACAGCGACAAAAAATGCCGGAAGGCCCAAGGGAATTAATGCCTTGAGAGAAATAAGAAGTTATATTAGAATACCTCTAATTGCCATAGGCGGCATTACGGTTGATAATGTCTCCGGTGTCTTTAATGCCGGCGCTGATGCAGTTGCAGCAGCGTCAGGAATTTTGTCGGGGGACATTAAAACCAATGCGGAAGAATTTTTTAGAAGGATGAATATTGATGGACTTTAAGCTTATTCTTGAAAAACTTTTAACAGCTTTTAAAGAACAGGATATCCGTTATGCCCTGATGGGCGGGTTTGCACTGGGACTGTGGGGAGGCGCAAGGTCAACAGTTGATCTTGACTTTCTTATTCATAAAGATGACATGGAAAAGGTACACGCGATTATGAGCAGTATAGGATATGAACGTCATCAAAGTACGGAAAATGTTTCACAATATTCAGCGCCGTTGAAAGTTTTCGGAGGCATTGACTTTATCCATGCCTTCAGGGACGCAAGTCTTGAAATGCTTCAGCGGGCTAAAGAAAAAGAAATATTTGATGGTTTGTTAAGAATTAAGACCTTGATGCCCGAAGACATTATCGGACTAAAACTTCAGGCTGTTTATAATAATCCTTCAAGAGAAAAAATTGATGTTTCTGATATTGAAATGCTTATTTCAATCCATAGGGGGCATCTTGATATGGAATTGCTGAAAAAGTATTTCAATATATTTAAAATGAATGATTTATTTAAAAAAATATTCGGGGAAGGGTGACAAATGAAGCTTTCATCCGAAGCTGAAAAAGAACTTATTGATTTGGCGGAATCCGAAACTTTCAAAAATGATATGGATATGCTTCGTTTACACTGGCAAGCGCCTTTCATTAAAGACGGGAAAGTGGACGTTGACGCTTATATTGAATTTGTTCAGCAGTTCAACAAATTCATTAACCATGAACCCAAGCCGTTTAAGCCGATGATTGATAAAGATATGAGACTTTAAAAGTTAACTCATAAATTTCTTGTCACCTTTTTATTTTTTTGATAAAATCTTTACAATTTATAACGTATGAAGATTTCAGGGAGGTATAAAATGTTCCGTAAACTTTTATTGAGCTTATTTTCAGTCCTTGTTTTGTTAGGATGCACGAGGGAACCGGATACCCTCAGGATCGGCGTTGCAGGTCCAATGACAGGAGATCAGGCGAAAATGGGCATGGATTTCAGAAACGGCGTGACCCTTGCAATGGAAGAATGGAATAGTCAGGGCGGACTTCTGGACAAGAAAATTGAACTTCTTATTGAGGACGACCAGAGAGACCATAAGCAGGCGGTGTCAATTGCCAACAAACTTGTCAATCAGGAGATCGCCGGCATTATAGGGCATCTTAACAGCAGCTGCTCCATACCGGCATCAGATATTTATGACCGGGCGGGCATACCCATGATAACGCCTGCCTCAACAAACCCGCAATTTACCGACAGGGGCTATGCAGGTGTTTTCAGGGTCTGCGGCAGGGACGACCAGCAGGGCAGGGTCGGAGCTGAATTTATTATCTCAAAACTTAAAACCAAGAGGATTGCAGTCATTCATGATAAAACCACATACGGTCAGGGATTGGCTGACGAACTTAAAAAATTTTTAGGCGATATGGCGGAGGTTGTTTATTACGGCGGTATTATTCAGGGAGATAAAGACTTTAAGACAGTGCTTACTGCAATTAAAAATGCACAGCCTGAACTTGTTTTTTTCGGCGGTATCTATACTGAGGCCGGACTTCTTGTCAAACAGGCAAAGGAGATTGGGTTAAAGACCCCGTTTATGAGCGGTGACGGCGTTATTGACCCCAAGTTCATAGAAATAGCCGGTGATAAAGCCGCAGAGGGAACATATCTGACTTTCAGCCCTGACCCCGTAAATATTCCGTCGGCGAAGATGTTTATAGACAAATACCTGCAGAGATTCGGGGTGCCGGGCCCGTATTCAATTTATGCATATGACGCAATGAATATTCTTCTTACTGCTATTGAAAACGCCGAGACAACAGACGGCAAAAAAGTTATTGCATATCTTCATATAAATGAATTTAGCGGCGCGCTGGGCAAAATAAAGTTTGACGCCAAAGGCGATGTCACAGATGCGCCATATGTTGTCTGGATTACAAAAGACGGGACCTTTGCGGAATACTGGAAGCCTCCAGTAAAGGCATTTGCATCGCAGTCATGACTGCAAGAGACTAAGGATTCTGCTTTAGAATCTTCCTTGCTGTTTCTATGTCTTTCTTCATCTGTGCGGCTAAATCTTCAACACGGGTGAATTTCATTTCATCCCTGAGCCTCTTAATAAAATTAATTTTAAGTATTTTGCCCAGAAGGTTTCCCTCAAAGTCAAGGACGTGCACTTCAAAACTGAGTTTTTTTACGTTAAAGGTCGGGTTATACCCTATATTTGCCGCGCCGCCGTATGTCTTTCCGTTTATTTCAACCGTAACGGCGTAAACACCGTCTTTCGGAAATAAATCATTCAGGGCGGAAATGTTTGCGGTCGGCGTGTTCAGGAGGCTTTTCCCGCGTTTTGCGCCTTCTATGACTATGCCCTCCATTGAATAGTTTCTTCCAAGAAGTTCTGAGGCCTCGTCAACTTTGCCTTTTGCGATAAGAGTTCTTATCCTGGAACTGCTTACAGGAACATTATTTATCGTAATTTCATTTACTATTGTGACTGCAAAACCGTACTCCCTGCCCAATTCTTTTAAATAACCGGCATCGCCTTTTCTGCCCCTGCCGAAATGATAATTGGAGCCTATAAATATTTCTTTTACTCCGATGGCGTTTACAAGGAAATCCCTTACGAAGTCCTCCGCCGCGATGTGGGCAAGTTCAGCGGTAAAATTTGCAAAGATTATAACATCAATGCCGCATGCATTTATCAGGTTTGCCTTATCGGTGAATGTTGACAGCAGTTTTGGGGCCCGCTCCGGCGCGATTACTCTGAGCGGATGCGGTTCAAAAGTCAGGACGATTGAAGTTCCGTTTTCTTCTTGGGCCCTTTCCTTAAGCAGGCGGAAAATCTCCTGGTGCCCTAAATGCACTCCGTCAAAGTTGCCGATAGTCAAAACAGGATACCGGAATTTCCGAGCAAGGTTTTCAATGTCGTCAATTATCTTCATGAAGAAATGATATTGATAAAGACGAGGGTTTGTCAAATATATAAACTTCATGTAACCATTCAGTTATGGGTGGTAATGTGAGAATTGTAGTAAATAAATAGCAGCAAAGTTCGCCTACCACTACTTAGATCTTATTTGACTTTCTAAATCAATCACTTATTTTCACATATCGTTTTTTTCCTTTACTTATCTATAATGTAATAATACAATATAGGTATGAAAACAACAAAACGGACATT
>JACQZD010000228.1 GCA_016207865.1 Nitrospirota bacterium | reverse complement strand
GCCAATAGCAGGTTTCAACTGCAAGCCTGCTCAACTGTATTGCATCATCAGTCCTGGAGCGCCAGCCTCTGTTGCAGGGCGAACTGACATTCAGAAATTTAGGCCCCTTAATTTCAAGCGCCTTCCTTACCTTTTTCATCAGGTCCAGCCAGTGGCTTGGAGATGCCTGCGCCGAATAGGGAATGTTATGCGCCGCCATAATCTTTGTCAGGTTTTTCCTGTTCTGAGGCTTGCCCGGTATAACGCTTCCTGCCGGGCATGTTGTTGTATCAGCGCCGAACGGCGTTGCGCTTGAACGCTGAATTCCTGTGTTCATGTACGCGCCGTTGTCATAACAGATGTAAATCATGTCATGCCCGCGCTCCATTGCGCCTGAAAGACTCTGAAAGCCGATGTCATAAGTGCCGCCGTCTCCGCCAAATGCGATGAACTTAATCTCCTTGTCAATCTTACCCTGCTTCTTTAAAGACCTGTACATCGTCTCAACGCCTGAGATGGTGGCAGCCGCATTCTCAAAGGCATTGTGTATCCACGGAATCTTCCATGCGGTGTAGTCAGATATGCAGGTTGAAACCTCAAGACAGCCTGTTGCATTTGCCGCAATAATCTTTTTTTGAAAGCTCTTTTAATCTCAGTTCAGTTGCCATATTTTCTCCTCTTGTTAGTCGTTAGTGAATAGTATTTAGTGAATAGTAAACTTCTGGATTCCTGCCTGCGCAGGAATGACCGCACTGTTCACTGTTAACTGTTAACTGTTCACTGACTTATTCTCTCACTCCGATATATTCTTTTATCTGTTTAACCTTTCCCGTCTTTGCCGCTTCAACAAGTTCACTAAGCACCTGCTCGGCATGCGCAGGCATGTAGTCTCTTCCACCAAGCCCGTATATTTTATTAAAGAGCACCGGCCTTTCTTTGTACGGATAAAGGGATGATGCAATATCTATAAACAACGGGCCGTAAGAGCCTCCGAAGGCATCTGCCCTGTCAAGCACGCAAACAGCCTTAAGCCCCTTCAGCGCCTCGCCGATTTCCTTGTACGGAAACGGCCTGTAGAGTCTCGGCTTCAATAAGCCTGCCTTAATCCCCCTGCTCCTGAATTCATCAATTACATCCTTTGATGTGCCTGCGGCAGAATTTAAAATAACCAGCCCTATCTCCGCATCATCAAGCCTGTATGTTTCAAAGAGCCCGTATTTTCTGCCTGAGATTTTCTCAAAGTCCTTTGCAACATCCAAAACCACCTTTGACACCTTTGACATAACTTCATCATGCGCCTTTCTGTACTCCATATAATAGTCAGTAAGTATCAATGGACCGTAACTGACCGGATGCTCCAAATCAAGCAGGGGATTTAACTGCTTATACTCACCGACAAAATTCTTTATCTTGTCATCCTCAAGATACTCTATTCTCTCTATGGAATGACTGATAATGAATCCGTCCAGACAGACCATTGCAGGAAGCCTTATGTCCATATGCTCTGCAATGTGGAAGGCCTGTATTGTATTGTCATAAGCCTCCTGCGCATTTTCAGACCATAACTGTATCCACCCGCAATCCCTTGCGCCCATCCCGTCAGAGTGGTCGCCGTGAATATTTAAAGGCGCGGACAACGCCCTGTTTACCAAAGCCATTACTATAGGCAGTCTGGTGCCCGATGCGATAAACAGTTCTTCCCACATAAGCGCAAGTCCCTGTGATGACGTTGCCGTCATAACCCTTCCGCCGGCTGCCGAGGCCCCGATACAGCCGCTCATGGCGCTGTGCTCGCTCTCAACAAGTATCATCTCGGTCTTAACTTTACCGTTTGATACAAAGCTTGTAAATCTCTGCATTATATCTGTAGCAGGAGTTATGGGATATGCTGAACTGACATCCGGGTTTACCTGCCTTAAGGCCTCGGCAACTGCTTCATTCCCTGTGGCTGCAACTATCTTTCCCATTATTTCCCCTCCTCTTCCATGACAATCGCCTTCTGCCCTTTTTTGCCGGGACACTCAAGGGCGCAGATGCCGCAGCCTTTGCAATAATCATAATCAAATTCCGCTCTCTTGCCGTCTTTAACCTTCACTGCCATATCAGGACAATAAATCCAGCAGAAAAGGCATTGAATACAGTTTTCCTCTTTCCAGCGCGGTTTAGACGAACGCCATGAGCCTGTCTTAAATTTCAAAGCGCTGCCTGCTTCCGTAACAACAGCGCCGGGTACGACTTCTTTCCAGTTCTTCAGTTTCATCCCTCTTTAACCTCCTCATATCCGCGCCGGGCCGCATCAAGGTTGCCGTCAATTATCTTCTGTGAAAACTTCTTGCCAAAGCTCTTTCTGACGTCCTCAAGCAAATGTTCTAATGTAACAAGCCCGCTGACTTTGCACACGGCGCCGAGCATCGGAGCGTTAGGCATAGCCCTTCCTATACATTCTACCGCTATCTTTGTTGCATCAATTGTAAATACCTTCTGAGCCTGCTCTGCAGAAAGTTTCGTCCTGATTTCCTTTGGGTCTTTTGATGTGTTTACGACAAATACAGCATCTTTTACTGCGCCCTCTGCCACCTTAATGCTGTCAAGCAGTGTGACATCAACAACACTTACTATATTAGGAGCAATAACAGGACAATGCATCCTTAATTCTTTTGAACTAATCCTATTGTACGCCCTGAGAGGCGCGCCGGCCCTTTCAGGACCGTATTCAGGAAATGCCTGCACATATCTGCCGCCGCTCAGGCAGGTGTCTGCAAGCACTTTTGCAGCAGTGACTGTCCCCTGACCGCCCCTGCCATGCCAGCGAATTTCCACTAAATCCTTCATAATTAATCCTCCTTAAATAAATCGTGGACAAAACACATTTAAAACCGTTTTAATAGGATTTTTACTATAGCTTAAAGTTATGTGAATTTTCAAGCACAAGTTGCCGTGGAAATGTTATATTTATCTGCAGAAAAAATTTCAAAGGAAAACTTCAATAAAATGAGTCCCGCTCAGCCAAACCTGCCATATCTCACTAAAACAAACATCCTGCACAAAATGCCGTTTCACATTGTACTAATAATCATTACCGGCGTAATTGCATATTCAAATACTTTTCGGGTTCCGTTTTATTTTGATGATTATCAGTACATCATTGATTCGCCGTTTACCAAAAATCTTGAATACTTCACAGAGCCGTCAAAGGCGCTGTCCCTGACCGACTCTCTGGCAAGATATACGTTTAAGACACGCACCGTAGGCTTTCTCACATTTGCCATTAATTATAAATTGCATGGTTTTGATGTCGCAGGCTATCACATTACTAATCTCTCCATTCACATCATAAACGTCCTGCTTGTGTACTGGCTGGTTTTGCTGACATTTAAAACTCCCTTCTTCAACCTTCATCCTTCATCCCTCAACCTTCATCCTTCACCCTCACGCCTCACACCTTACACCTTACGTTTTCTCTATCTAACCCCCTTTCTCCTCACCCTGCTCATCATCCCATTAAGCTTGATCGGCATAGATAAACCTGCTGACAGCCTGATAGGGGACATAACCGAAGCAGCAAGGGCAAAAACCAATATATCAAGATGGGATTATCTCTTTACTGAATTCACGGTGGTAGTGACATATTTAAGGCTTCTATTTTTACCTGTAAACCAGAATCTGGACCATTATTATCCGGTATATAATTCATTCCTGAATCCAAATGTTTATTTATCGTTTCTGATTCTTCTTGCAATCTTTGGGCTTGCCGTTTATCTGTTTTATTATTCTAAAAAATCTTCATCCTTCAACCTTCATCCTTCAACCTTTCTTACGCCTTACGCCTCATGCCTTACGCTTTTGACCCTTGCTGCTTTAGTTATTGCGCTCTCCATCGCCTCTTACCAGAGAAATTCCCTCTGGCAGGATAAGACTGCTTTCTGGGGGGATGTGGTGAAAAAAAGCCCGAAAAAAATACGGGGATACAACGAACTCGGACTGGCATATATGGAAAATGGAAAACTCCCGGAAGCAGTCTCATGTTTTCAGAGAGCGCTGACAATAGACGCATATTCAGAATATTCGCTTGATATATATTTAAACCTTGCAAATGCCCTTGATGAACTCGGATATACAGATGATGCAATTATCACCTATAAAAAAATCATTGCATTAAATTACGGCTTTGAAACGGCGCATTATAATCTGGGAATGCTCTATTACAAAAAAAACATGTTTGAAGAAGCTGCGGAAGAATTTAAAACAGCCCTTTCTCTAAACCCGTTAAATTCGTAACCATTCAGTTATGGGTGGTAATGTGAGAATTGTAGTAAATAAATAGCAGCAAAGTTCGCCTACCACTACTTAGATCTTATTTGACTTTCTAAATCAATCACTTATTTTCACAT
>JACQZD010000039.1 GCA_016207865.1 Nitrospirota bacterium | reverse complement strand
GCGCAGAGTGGATTAAAGACGCTGCCAGACTTTGCAGGTATTGCGGCAGAGAACTTTAGCAATAGATTATTATAAATTGATAGAGGAGAAATATCATGACAAATAAACAGCCGCGCACATCTCTAAGCAAATCGCTTTTTCTTAAGGGCTTGCAGTGCCCGAAGGCGCTTTATCTGCACAAATACAATCCTGAGTTAAGGGACGAAATTCCTGCATCCCTTGAGGCAGTATTTCAGCTCGGCACTGAGGTCGGCGAGTATGCCCAAAAGTTATTCCCTGGGGGTACGGTGATACCTTATGGAGAATTGTCCATTCAGGAGCAGATTAAAAAAACTGAGGATGAGATTAAAAAAGGCAAAAAGACAATCTATGAGGCGTCATTCAGTTATGACGATGTTTTTGTAAAGGTTGACATCCTTCACAAAGGCAGGCATGAGTGGGAGATACATGAGGTCAAGAGTTCAGCAAGCGTGAAAGACGTTCACATTGACGACACTGCACTGCAATATTATGTTCTGTCAGGGACCGGACTGCCTGTTTCAAATGCATTTCTTGTTCATCTCAATGGCGAATATGTAAAAAACGGCGATATTGAACCCCGGAAGCTTTTTGTCATGAAAGACATTACTGATGATGTAAAAGAAAAAACAGACTTTATCAGAAGCAACATAAACTCCCTAAAAACAATGCTGACGGGGGATATGCCTGAAGCAGATATAGGCGAGCATTGCGCAACTCCGTACGGGTGTGATTTCAAGGGATACTGCTGGAGGCATATACCTGAAGATTCTATTTTCAGCGTCACAGGCAAGTTCAGCAAAAGATTTGACCTCTACCGGCAGGGCGTTGTGCATATGAAAGATATTCCTCAGAAATTCCTGTCAGGCAGGCAGAGGATTCAGGTCAACGGGACTTTAAAAAAGAAAGATTTTGTAAACCCCGTTGCCGTAAAAGAGTTTCTGGACTCTCTTTGGTATCCTTTGTATTTTCTTGACTTTGAAACTATTCTCCCTGCTATCCCTCTGTTTGACGGGACAAGACCTTATCAGCAGATACCGTTTCAGTATTCACTGCACTACCTTGAAAATGAGACAGACGAGCTTAAGCATACAGAATATCTTGCCAATCCTATGACTGACTTCAGGAAAGAACTACTTGAGAAATTGCTTGGCGGCATACCTGACAATGCCTGTGTCCTTGTCTATAACAGCTCTTTTGAAATTCAGGTGCTAAAATACCTTGCAGAGCAGTTCCCTGGGTTTAAAGAAAAAATTGAGACGATTATTGACAATGTCGCAGACCTTGCGATTCCTTTCAGGCGAATGGACTTATACAGGTGGCAGATGAACGGCTCGCACTCCTTAAAAATAGTTCTGCCTGCTCTTGTCCCGGAATTAAGTTATGAAGGACTTGAAATACGCGAAGGTTCAATAGCAATGGATGCATATGCCGCTATGTGCCGGACTAAAGATAAATCAGAGTTGGATAAAATCAGAAAAGCGCTTCTTGAATACTGCAAGATGGACACGATTGCAATGGTGCGAATCGTTGAGAAGATGAGGGAAGTGATTTAGCGGTTATAAGTTTTTAGCGGCGCTTTCAACCGCCTTTATAACTGTAAGCAGAAGTTTTTCCTGTGAAAGCGGTTTATCAAGAAACGCAAATGCCCCTGCTTTTGCAGTTTCTAATACATACTCTGCGTATGAATGGTCTGAAATGAATATCACAGGCACGCCGCTGCGAATTTCTTTGAGCTGTATCATGACCTGAATAGCATCCATATCTGAGAGCCACCCATCAAGTAAAACAACATCAGGCGCTGTTTCTTTTGCAATTTTCAATGCTTCCTCGCCTGAAGAAGCCATAGCAACATCATAACCGTTATCGTTAAGAACGGCAGAAAGAACTGCCCTCGTGTCTGCATTTTTATCAACAACTAAAACTTTTTTGCTTTTCTTAGGTGACATGTTATCTCCCCTCCACTGTCATACTCCGATTTAATCGGGGTATCCAGAATTTTACAAGGGACTGGATTCCTGCCTCCGCAGGAATGACGGATTTAATAGGTGCATTCTACAAAATACTGCTGACAGCATTGTGACAGTTTAAAGCGCTAAATATTTAAAAACATTCTGACAGAGTGCTGTCACTGCCAGGTGTTAAAGTTGATTATAAAGATTATAAAAAGGAGGAGCTTATGATAGTTCAAGGAGATGTATTTTTTATAAGGACACAGAGCATACCCGAAGGGGCTTTGCAGAAGAGCCGTGAGGCTAAGGGTTATGTGATTGCAAAGGGAGAGGCAACCGGTCATGCGCATGTGATAGAAGACGAGGCAATGCTTTATGACAAAAAGGGAACGCTTTTTGTAAAAGTATCAAAGCCTGTTGAGGTGCGGCATGAGTAGCATGTGCCGGTGACTTTGGATCCGGGATGCTGGGAAGTCGGTATTGTGAGCGAGTACGACCCCTTTTTAGAAGAGGTTCAAAAGATTCAGGACTGACAATGAATAACCCTGAAGATGGACAATTTAGAGTATCTCAGGAAGATATTGACCTGATACTTGCAATTAAAAAGAAATGGACTCAAGCCACATTCTTTTCAGGGGACAGCCTTGATATAAACGGAATCAAGGAAGGTGTTACATGGCTTTATTCCATGCAAAACAAGCCACAGCCAGAATTGCAGTTTTTTGACAGCCCCTTTCCTTGCATTGAAAAGGAACGGCAAATTCAAATATCTTCCGGCATGAAACGCGAAAAGTGGCTTTTGCACCATGCAATAACACATGACTTTACAAGTTCACTCATACGTCAGGATTTCATGTCTGCGGCTCCTTTATTATTGGAGGCCGCAGAAACTGTGCTAAGTAAAAGGCTTTCTCAGCTTTATGGGGTTGATAAAATGG
>JACQZD010000233.1 GCA_016207865.1 Nitrospirota bacterium | reverse complement strand
TATAAATACCACCGAAAGAACCAAGGTCTGTCACATTTCCATTATCGTATAAAAAAGCACTATAATATTCATCGGCTAAGACAGTGGTTTCTATGAAAACAACTGCAAAAAACAACAACAATACTGATAATCATTATCAATTCCTCTTTATAAAGAAAGTTCCTTAATGAAGATGGGGCAATTGTTTTTTTAATCATTTTATTCTTCCTCCTTTTACCTTTGTGCATCTCGTTTGTATCCGAAACAGATTCGGATATTTTTTGGTTGCTGATGAAATTATTACTTCTGCATTAACCCCTATTAGAAGTCAAGCTCCTTCCTGAAATTTAAAGTGTCCAACGAACTTTTATTGTAATGAGTATTATATGATGAGTAAAGGGTTGAAGGTTGAGATTGCTTCGTCATTTCACTCCTCACAATGACAAATAAAAAGCTGTAGCCAGAGACGGACTTGACCCTTCTTATCAGCCTACGATTGCAAGGAAAACTAACCGGTATCCTTCCGTTCCTGTTTTTGATAAGAGTTACCCCATATAACGTCTCCCGGGGATGCTACACATTGGAGTAGATAAACTATCCCACAAATCCTCATGTCTTGTCAAGAATTTTTTAGAATTATGGCGGTGGGGTTAGATTAAAAATAACGTCAGAGGCTCTTACAAAAAGTATATATTTCTTCCCCTGTCAAAAAACGATAAATTTTCAGAAAGCATGACTGTCCTGAAATTTTAGCAGGGATAATGTTTTTATTAATCTGCTGTAAAATTTGATTTAACACAACCGTATGCCTTAAAATCCCTATTAATGAAAACTTTAAAATTTATTGCAATAACCTTCATCGCCTTAATGCTTTTAAGCATAGTCCACTATCTCATCTTCCCCGATGTTTCAAAACTTAAGAAGGAAAACCCTGCAAAAACATCCTTCATGAAATACCGTGAAAGCGAATGGCGGGAAAAGGGGAAAAAAAGAAAAATAAATCAGGTCTGGGTCCCGTTTTCACGCATATCATCATATCTTGTAAAAGCTGTCTTAATTGCAGAAGACGATAAATTCTGGGGGCACGAGGGTTTTGACTTTGAGGCTATTGAAAAGGCGATTAAAAAAGACATAAAGCAAAAAAAATTCAAATTCGGCGGAAGCACCATCAGCCAGCAGCTTGCAAAAAATCTCTACCTCTCTCCGTCTAAAAATCCTATTAGAAAAATTAAAGAAGCTGTTCTTACATGGAGGATTGAAAAAACGCTCTCCAAAAGAAGAATACTTGAACTTTACCTTAATGTTGCTGAATGGGGCGACGGAGTCTTCGGCATCGGCGCCGCAGCACTTCATTATTACGGAAAACCCGCGTCAGACCTGAATCCCGAAGAAGCGGCGCGCCTTGCCTCTGTACTTCCTAATCCGAGAAAATACACCCCCACAGGCACGTCAAAATACGTGGAGAACCGCTCAAAGATAATCTACGACATCATGGTGCGCAGGGGAATTGTGGAACCGGAGTATGAGGAGGAGATAGAGCCTGCGTACGAAGAGCTGCACTAAAGACAGCAACGGCATATGTGCTTGAAAAACTTTAAGGGCAACACATTAGAAGCCATGCTGCCTTTTACAAGATAGTTTAAAAGCAACTACTTAAAACTTTTTGCAGCATGACAGATAATAATCTTGTTGCTTTCTTAAAGTTTTGAGAGCATATATGCCTTACATTGAAGACAGCAACGGCATGTGTGCTTGAAAAACTTTAAGGCAGCACCTTAAATGTCATGCTGCCTTTTACAAAATAGTTCAAAAGCAGATACTTAAAATTTTTTGCAGCACGACAGATAATAATCTTGCTGCATTCTTAAAGTTTTGAGGGCATATATGCCGTTGCTGTCTTGCATCTTCACGCCATATTTGCTTTTATGACTTCTGCCAGCGCCTCAACCACATCTGTAATTTCCTTCATATCATCTCCCTCAGCCATTATCCGTATCTTAGGCTCGGTGCCCGAGGGTCTGACCAGAATCCTTCCGCCGGCAAGCTGTTTTTCGGCTTTTTTTATCGCTGTCACGACCTTAGGGAAATCTTCAATCTTTCTGGGTTTTGTCACCGGCACGTTTATAAGTATCTGCGGATAAATCGGAATGGCAGACGCAAGCTTGGAAAAGGTTTTTCCGCTCTTGCACATAATTGCAAGTACCTGAAGCGCTGTTATTGCCCCGTCTCCGGTTGTATTGTAATCCATGAAAACAATATGTCCGGACTGCTCACCGCCGAGGTTATAGCCTCCCTTAAGCATTGCCTCAACAACATACCTGTCTCCAACCGTGGTTCTGATAAGGCCTATCCCTTTTTTGCTTAAAATCTTTTCAAAACCGAGGTTGCTCATAACTGTGGCCACAACCGTATTCCCTCCGAGCCTGCTTTCTCTTTTCATGTCAACGGCGCATATGCCCATTATCTTATCGCCGTCAACCAACTCGCCCTTTTCATCGCAGAAAATCACCCTGTCGCCGTCTCCGTCATGGGCGATGCCGATATCAGCTTTGTTTTCCAATACCGCTTTCTGCATGGCTTCGGGGTGTGTTGAACCGCACCCTGCATTAATATTCAATCCATCGGGCTTGTCATTAATTGCAATGACCTGCGCGCCTAATTCCCTGAGCACAGGAGGGGTAATCTTATAAGTTGAGCCGTTGGCGCAATCAACCACAATCTTTATCCCTTCAAGCGTTTTGCCCTTTGGGAAAGAGGCTTTGACATATTCAATGTATCTGCCTGCCGCATCGTCCACCCTGTGCGCCTTGCCGATGCCTGCGCCTGTAGGCCTGATATCCTCAAGCATATTTGAAAACACTGCTTCCTCTATCTCCTTCTCAACGCTGTCAGGAAGTTTAAAGCCGTCGGAAGAGAAAAACTTTATCCCATTATCGTCATATGAATTATGGGATGCAGAGATTACAATTCCCGCATCCACCCTCAGGCTCCGCGTCACAAAGGCAATGCCCGGAGTCGGCATAGGACCTACGAGGACCACATTTACACCCATTGAACATATACCCGAAGTAAGCGCGCTCTCAAGCATATAACCGGAAAGCCTTGTATCCTTACCGATAAGGATCATATCCCTGCCGTGCTTTTGCTTAAGAACATATGCCGCGGCCCTTCCGACCTTAAACGCAATCTCGCCTGTCATCGGAGGATAATTAGCCTTGCCTCTTATGCCGTCTGTCCCGAACAGTTTTTTGCCCCTGATTTTTTCATCCTTCCGGCACTTCATCTTTACCGTATCCTCCTTACATATATATTCACTTTAACCTCTGAAACATCAGCCCTAACGTTTTTTCGGGTTATGTTTAAATTGGCAGTAAAATGAAAATCCTCGGTAACATCCGAAATATCCACGGGCTCTGTCCTGACAGAATAGATTTTTGTAACGCTGTTGACCGGACCTTCTATCTCAACAGTCTTGGGTTCCACTTCTATTTTCTTAACCGCAAACCCCTCTGCCGGCAGACCTGTAATGACTGGTTTTACCGGAACACTCTTTTTCAGTTTCTCCTCAAGCATCAGTTTTACTTTCTGCGGAGAAATTTTTGTGACGACAATACTTTGGGGCAGACGGATATCATCACCCGCAATCAAAAAACTCGTCTCTCCCTTTTTAGCGTTTTTGAGGTCTATGGCAACGCTTATGTTGTCCTGTTTCAAATTCTTTAAAAGTCTCTCCTGCCCTTCTATCGTAAGGCTTACCGTCTTGGCAGTCTCTACGAGCTCCAGTCCGGGAGGCAGATTTTTGAAACCCAAGGGAACGTCCATAATAATACCGGAACGCCCTTTTGAGACAACAAAAAACCAGAGCGCAACAGCTAATGTAAATGAAATCAGCTTCAAAAGGGGATTTGCCGTTATAAAACTAAATTTATTTTTCATCTTTCTTGTCCTTCGGCGACACAAATATTTCAGTAAGAAATTCCCTGAGCGCTCCCATATCCACGTTCTTTCTTATATTCCCTCCGGTTGATATGGCAATAGTGCCGGTCTCCTCGGAAACTATTATGGCAACCGCATCAGTTTCCTCCGTTAATCCTATACCTGCCCTGTGCCTTGTGCCGAGAGATTTAGAAAGCTCTGCGCTGAGCGTCAGTGGCAGAAAACAGCCTGCCGCAATAATGCGGTTGCCGCTGATAACCACAGCTCCGTCATGAACAGGAGACGTGGGGTGGAAAATACTTAAAAGCAATTCCTTGGCAATCTTGGCATCCAGCTGCACGCCTATCTCAATAAAATCTTTTAAACTTGTTTCCCTTTCTATAACCATCAGGGCGCCTATTTTCCTGTTTGCAAGCGCAACCGACGCCCTTACTATTTCCTCAAGAGACCTCAATTCCTCGGCAGGGGTAAGTGAAGACAGGAAACGCGCCTTGCCCATCTGCGCCAACGCCTTTCTGATCTCAGGCTGAAACAGGATTACTATCGCCAGAACCATCTGCGCCCAAAGGCTCTGAATAAGCCAGTCCACTGTATAAAGCCCTGTGTAGCCGGAAAATAAAAAAGCCAGAAGCAGCACGCCGAGGCCGATAAGCATCTGGGCGGCTTTAGTGCCCTTGATTATCAAAAGCACACGGTAAACTATAATTGTTACAAGAAAAATATCAAGGATATCCTGCCATCTGAGCTGCCTTAAAATTTCCATATCTTTTATTATAACAGTTTTTTTCAATTCCTGTGGTATAATCCCCCTATGAAACCTCATGAAAATATTTTAAATCTCATAGGGAATACCCCTGTTGTAAGGCTTAACAACATGCCTGAATCCGGTGGCGCAGAAATATGGGCCAAACTGGAAGGCTTTAACCCCGGCGGCTCTGTCAAAGACAGGATTGCCCTTTCTATGATAGAAACAGCTGAAAAAAATGGGCAGTTAAAGCCCGGCGGGACAATCATTGAACCCACAAGCGGCAATACGGGCATCGGGCTGGCAATGGTGGCTGCCGTAAAAAAATACAGATGCATACTTACAATGCCTGAGACCATGTCCATGGAAAGAAGGCAGATATTTAAGGCCTTCGGGGCAGAGATGGTCCTGACCCCCCGCGACAAAGGGATGATGGGCGCTGTAGAAGAGGCGGAGATAATACTGAAAAACAATCCGGAATATTTCATGCCGATGCAGTTTGAAAACCCGGCAAACCCTGAAATTCACAGGCAGACAACCGCTATTGAAATTCTTGAGGCCCTCGGCGCTGAAATTCACGGGTTTGTCGCCGGAGTCGGCACAGGCGGCACTATTACAGGCGTCGGTGAAGTGCTGAAGGCTAAAAATCCCGGCATATGGATTGCGGCAGTTGAACCTGCAGGCTCACCAGTGCTTTCAGGAGGAAGTCCGGGCCCGCATGAAATCGCGGGTATAGGTGCGGGTTTTTATCCCGGGGTTTTGAATACGAAAATTTACAATGAAGTAATTACCGTTGCCAATGTGGATGCGGCTGAGATGACAAGACAGCTTGCCGTAAAAGAAGGAATTCTTGCAGGCATTTCCTCAGGCGCGGCCTTATGGGCGGCGCTTAAAGTATCGCAGAAAATCGGAAAAGATAAAAAAATCGTCGTTGTCTTCCCGGACCGCGGGGACAGATATTTAAGCACAGGGCTTTTTAATCCGGCGGGCTAAGGGGTTTTTTAAAGCACCCAATAAACCTCTTGTCAATAAAGTAATTCATAGCTATAATGTCAACAGCTAACGACAGTTAAGAGTCAAGAGTTAAGAGTTAAAAAATATTCTTTCCTGAACTTTTAACTTTTCACTTTTAACTTTTAACTACATATAGTTACGGAGGGCTATAAATGATTAAGAAAGTGGAAATGGAAAATCTCTACAAATGCTGCGAACCGTCAGAACTGCCGTTTAATACAACCGATGAAATCCCTTCATTAAAAGAAACCATTGTGCAGGAGCGGGCTTTAAAAGCGCTGGACTTTGGTCTGGGAATTGACAGCCACGGATTCAACATTTATATCTTAGGCGAAAGCGGCACCGGCAAAATGACTACTATTAAATCCATCCTCTCTGAAAAGGCAAAGGATGAGCATGTGCCTGACGACTGGTGTTATGTCTATAATTTTAAAAATCCCGACGTACCGAATTCGCTGAGCCTTCCGCCGGGAAAAGGCATGTCCTTTCAGAAGGATATGGATGAATTGGTAAATATCCTGAAACAGGAAATACCAAAGGTCTTTGAATCAAAAGAGTATGAAAAGCAGAGAACTAAGACCTTTGAGGAATTTCAGCAGAAACAAAAGGTGCTTTTTACAGAGCTTGAGCAGGAGGTTAAGGAGAAAGATTTTTCATTACGCAAGACCGTGAGCGGTCTTGCTCTGGTCCCGGTGAAAAAGACAGGCGAATCTCTGAGCGAGGAAGAATACGAAAGCCTTGAGCCGAAAGTCAGGAAAAAGGTAGAGGAGATAGGGAGACAGCTTCAGGAGAAGCTTGATGATGTCGTTAGGCTGGTAAGAGAAGCGGAAAAAAGGGTTAAAGAAAAGATAGTCCAGCTTGAACGACAGGCCGCGCTGTCAGCAGTCGGTCATTTAATTGACGAGATTAAAAACAAATACAAAGAAACCCCGACAGTGTCCGGTTATCTTGATGATGTAAAAGAAGATATTCTTGAACACCTTGATGATTTCAAGCCTCAGGAAGAACAGCCTGCGGTACTGCCGTTCATGAAGCCCGTAAAAACAGAGCCGTCATTCATAAGATACTCGGTAAATGTACTTATAAACAACAGCGGTCAGAAAGGCGCGCCCGTTGTGATTGAAAGCAACCCTACGTATTACAATCTCTTTGGAAGAATTGAACATAAACTCCAATACGGCATGGCTATAACCGACTTCAGCATGATAAAGGCAGGCTCCCTGCACAAGGCAAACGGAGGCTATCTTGTCATTGACGCCATGGACCTCCTCAAAAATATTTTCGCCTATGATGCCCTGAAAAGAACAATTAAAGACAGGGAAATACGGATTGAAGACGTCTGGGAGCAATACCGGCTTATCTCAACCGTAACATTAAGGCCTGAGGCCGTGCCCTTCAACGTAAAGGTCGTGCTGGTCGGAAACCCCTGGCTATACTATATGCTTTACAGCCTTGATGAAGAATACAGCGAGCTTTTTAAGGTCAAGGCTGATTTTGAAAACCGCATGAACAGGACTAATGAAAATATGCTGAAATACGTAGGCTTTATGCGGACCAAGTGCGCTGAAAAAGGGCTGCTGCCGTTTGACCGCGGCAATATTGCAAAAATAGTTGAATACGGCTCAAGGCTTGCAGAACACCAGGGAAAGCTTTCGGTAAAATTCAGTGAAATCGCAGACATATTAAAAGAAGCGGATCACTGGGCAAAGATAAATAAAAGCACTATTGTAAATGCCTCCCACGTTGAGCAGGCGTTTGAAGAGAGGATTTACCGCCACAATAAGGTTGAGAAAAAAATACAGGAGGCCATTCAGGAAGGCACAATACTTATGGCTACGAGCGGCGCCGTCGTCGGGCAGATTAACGGGCTTTCGGTCATTGACCTCGGAGACTACAGGTTCGGCGTCCCGTCAAGAATCACCGCAAAGACCTACATCGGCAAGGCAGGCATTGTAAATATTGAAAGAGAAACAAAAATGAGCGGAAAAATCCATGAAAAGGCAATAATGATTCTTATTGCCTACCTTGGCGGAAAATATGCCAAAAAACAATCGCTCACCCTCTCAGCATCGCTTACTTTTGAACAGCTCTACGGCGGGGTTGAAGGCGACAGCGCAACCTGCGCTGAGGTTTACGCCCTTTTAAGCAGCATCTCCGGAGTGCCTGTAAAACAATCCGTTGCCATAACCGGCTCTATGAATCAGCACGGAGAGGTACAGCCGATAGGCGGCGTCAATGAAAAAATTGAAGGATTTTTTGAAGTCTGCAAAATCTCCGGGCTTGACGGAACGCACGCCGTAATTATTCCTGGCAGGAATATTAAAAACCTGATGCTCAAAAAAGCGGTGACTAATGCCGTCAGAGACGGAAAATTCAGCATATACGCAATTGACACTATAGAAGACGGCATAGAGTACCTCACAGGTATTAAGCCGGGAGAAATACAGCCCGACGGGAACTACCCTGAGGGTACAATGAACTTCCTCGTTGCAAAAAAACTCCAGGAGTTCTCCGAGGCCCTGAAAGAAAAAAAGGAATCGGAGAATAACAACGGGGCTGAAAAAGAAAAAAACAATAAGTAATGCAAAAGCCCCGCCTGATGCAAAGTATCCTGCGGCTTATTGAAGCCGCTTTATGTATTTTCATCATGCTTATTTTCGGAAGCCTCCCAAAGAGGCTGTCGCTTATGGCAGGTGAATTCCTCGGGCTTTGCCTGTTTTTTCTGCTGGGTAAACGTAGAAGAATTGCCCTTAAAAATATTGAGATAGCGCAGAACGGAGGATTAGCGCTTTCAGCCTCCCCGTCAAAGACTGTGCGCAGTCATTTCATATCGCTCGGCAGGTCCTTTTCAGAACTTTCATTGATTTCATTCGGAAGGGATTCTCTAATGAAAGACATCGCCTTTGAAGGCGCTGAACACTATAAAAAAGCAAAAGAAAAAGGGCGGGGAGTCCTCATAATTACAGGGCATTGCGGGAACTGGGAATTATTGTCGCTTGCATGTTCATGGAATGGATTCCCGCTCTCCGTAGTTGCAAGACAGTTGAATAATCCTTATCTGAACAGGTTTTTAGAAAGGCTCAGGACAAAATTCGGGAATAAAGTTGTTTACAAATCAGGCGCCCTTAAAGAGGTGCTCGGCATACTGAAAAAAGGCGGGACTGCCGGCATTCTCATGGACCAGAGCGTAACGGAAAATGAAGCCGTTATAACAGAATTTTTTGGAGAAAAGGTCTATGCTATGAAGATACCTGCACTGCTTGCAATAAAGACGGGCGCCGCAGTTGTGCCTATTTTTATCAAATATCTCGGAGGAGGCAGGCACCGAGCATGGTTTGAAGAAGAACTGAAGGTCATGGAAACCGAAATCACGGAGGCTGATGCGGTTTCCAACACAAAGTTTTTTTTAAGCTGTATAGAAAAATACATAAAAGAAAATCCGGCAGAATGGTTGTGGATTCACAGACGCTGGAAATTAAGTCATGGCAGACGGTACTGACATCAAGTCAAATTTATCATTGTAAATTTTAAATTGCAAACTGATAAATGCTAACTGATAATTTTAAAATGAGATTTCAGGATTTCAATTCATGACAGAACCATCAAAAATTTCGGCTGAACCTAACAATATTCTTATACGAGGGGTCAACTGGATCGGCGACGCCGTCCTTACTCTGCCGGCAGTCAGGGCCATTAGAAAAGCGTATCCGGACGCTCATATCAGCCTGCTCGTAAAACCGTGGGTTTCAGGGATATTTGAAGGAAGCCCGGACATAAATGAAATCATTCTCTATGAGGACAGGCTTAATACTATAGCGGGAAAACTCAAACTTGCAAAGATACTGCGCGCAAAAAAATTTGATATGGCAATACTTCTTCAAAACGCCTTTGACGCCGCACTAATTGCATGGCTTTCAGGAATACCGGCAAGAATAGGCTACGACACAGACTGCAGAAGTTTATTGCTTACAAAGGCAGTTCCGGTGAAAACAGTTAAGAGTTCAGAGTTGAAAGTTACGAGTGAATATGATAAAAAAATTACCCCACAGCATCAGGTTTATTATTATCTGAACCTGCTGAAAGAGGCATTAAACATTACTTCTTACGACATAGAACCCTCTATTTATCTGAAAAAGGATGAAGTACACGAGGCAAGAAACCTCCTTAATTCATCCTTCATCCTTCATCTTTCATCCCTTATTGTCGGGCTCAACCCCGGCGCGGCTTACGGCTCTGCAAAGAGGTGGATGCCTGAGAAATTTGCCGGATTAATCCGCAGGATTATAGATGAGTTAAACGGAAATGTAATACTTTTCGGCAGCCAATCCGAATCTGCAATCGTACAGGAAATCACCTCCTCCATAACCCTCCCCCCTCGCAGGGGAGGGCCGGGGTGGGGGGGACGCATTTTAAATCTCACAGGCAAGACCAGCCTGAGACAGCTTGCGGCATTGATTTCAGAGTGCGATGCGTTTATTACAAACGATTCAGGCCCCATGCACATTGCGTCCGCAATGTCTGTGCCCCTGATTGCAATTTTCGGTTCAACAGACCCGGATGCAACAGGACCGCTCGGGGCAAGGCACAAAGTTATCAGCAAGCAGCTTTCATGCAGTCCTTGCTTAAAAAGAAAATGCCCTGAAGAACATCTTAACTGCATGGAAGCTATAAATGTTGACGATGTGTTTAACGCATTAACGGAAATCCTGCCCAAAGAAAGGGCGGTATTCCTTGACAGGGACGGAACAATTATAGAAGATGCAACTTATCTGAATTCATTTGACAGGCTGAAAATACTGCCCGATATCCCTGAAAGTTTAATGAAATTAAAATCAGCCGGGTTTAAACTCATAGGCATAACAAACCAGTCCGGAATCGCAAGGGGGATTGTGAGCGAGCAATTTGTAAAAGAAGCAAATGCCTACCTGCAGAAAACGCTCGGCATTGACGCATTTTACTACTGTCCCCATCATCCTGACGACAACTGCGTATGCAGAAAGCCGGAGCCTATGCTCTTGAGAAAAGCCCGCACCGAACATGGGGTAAACCTGAAGGCATCTTATATGATAGGCGATAAACCGCTGGATGCGCTTGCCGCCAGACAGGCAGGTGCAAAAGGAATACTCCTATTGAAAGGGTCCAACACAACAACTCAAGATAAAGAAATCGCAGATTTTATTGCAAAGGATTTTAAAGAGGCGGTAAAGTGGATACTGGAACAGAAAGACTAAGAGAACTATTTCTCACGTGACTCTCAAAAACCTTCCTGAAATGAAAGCCGTAAATTGCCAGAGTGACCGACAGGGGAAAAAGTTTAGGCCGCCTGTACATAGTCCAGATGAGAAGCTTCCAGTATTGAAATCTCTCTTTCCCGACTACGCCCAGAATTAAAACAGATTTGAAAAATGCGTTTAAATGCTCAAGGCGCAATTGAAAAGCCGCCCTCTTATCCAAAGGCCTGTACTCTCTTAAAAACGTCCTGACACGCTCATAATAGTGATTGGGCGAATAGATTTTATTGATGATTTTCTTATACCCGTCTACAAGCGTTTCATGCTGCATTTTGGGGATGAAATTTATAGAACAGTCCGTATTGTCCCCGGTGACGTCCTTTAATAAACGGTTTTCATCCTTAAGCCTGTGGTACAGCCTGGTGCCGCGGAGCGCATTTAACAAACCGACCATTGCAGTAGCAATCCCGCTTTCCTGAATGAATTTAATCTGAGTATGAAAAATTGAGAGCGGGTCATTATCAAAACCAACGATAAACCCTGCCTGGACCTGAAGCCCGAAGTTCTGGATTTTTTTGACGCAGGATATAAGATCGCGCATTTTGTTCTGTGACTTACTGCATTCGGACAGGCTTTCTTCATTAGGAGTTTCAATGCCGATAAATACGGTATCAAAGCCCGCATGCACCATCAACTGCATAAGCTCTTCATCATCAGCAAGGTTTATGGACAACTGTGTTATAAAGGTAAACGGATGCCTTCTTATTGCCATCCATTCTATAACGGCAGGCAGGATTTCAGTCTTTAATTTTCTTTTATTGCCGATAAAATTATCATCAACAAAAAATACTCCGCTCCTCCAGCCCATTGAATATATTGCCTCCAGTTCCGCTATTACCTGATATTTATCCTTGGTCCTCGGCGCATGTCCGTAGAGCATTGTAATATCGCAAAACTCACAATTAAAAGGACAGCCCCGCGAATACTGAAGGTTCATGGACGCGTATTTTTTTATATCGGCGAGTCTCCAGAGCGGGATGGGCGTTTCCAATATACTCGCCTTTACATCCCCGGCGCTGTAAATACGTTTGGCGCACCCGTTTTCCATATCTTTTAAAAATTGCGGCAGTGTAATTTCAGCCTCATTCAAAACCAGATAATCCGCCTCGGGAAATTCATCATGACTGCTCGTGAAAAGAGGACCGCCCGCCACTGTCTTGACGCCTAATTTATTACAGCGGGAGATAACCTCGCGGGCAGAATTTTTCTGAATAGACATACCGCTGATGAAGACATAATCAGCCCACATAATCTCTTCATCATGCAGGTCTGTAATATTCATATCCACAAGCCGTTTCTCCCATCGCTCAGGCAGCATTGCGGCAACGGTCAGTAAACCGAGAGGAGGAAGGCTTGCCTTTTTAGAGATAAACTTTAAGGCGTGCTTAAAACTCCAGAAGGTATCGGGGTTCTTGGGATATACAAGAAGTATCTTCATATCGGACGGCTTATTCTG
>JACQZD010000038.1 GCA_016207865.1 Nitrospirota bacterium | reverse complement strand
CATGCCGATTGCCGGAATTTTTACTGCCCTGCAGGCCTCCCAGACCATTCTTACGGCAATAGGCTTTACGGCGGGGCCGGAAAGCCCTCCTGTGATATTTGCAAGCCTGGGACTGCGCGTCTTTATGTCTATGCTCATGCCGGTAATCGTATTAATCAATGAAACGGCGTCCGCGCCTGCGTCCTCCGCGGCCTTTGCCATTATTTTAATGTCCGTGACATTGGGCGAGAGTTTCACAATCAGCGGAAGGCTTGTAGCCTTTCTGACTGCATTGACTGCCTTAAAAGTTACCTTAGGGTCTGTGCCAAAGACAATCCAGCCGGCCTGTTTATTGGGACACGAGATGTTCATCTCAAGGGCGTGTATGCCTTTTGCACTGCTAAGGCATTCCGCTGTTTCAACATATTCTTTTATGCTGTCGCCAAAAAAATTGGCTATCACCGCAGTATCAAACTGTCTCAATTTACCGATAAGTTCATTTTAAAAACCCATTAATATTCCCTGCGGCAAAAACCACAGGGAATCTAATGTTAGGAATTTATCTTTATTACATTCGCTCGCTAACCCCGTGGCAAAACCACAGGGAATACGCTCGCTGTCCATTTATCAATTTCCAATTATCATTTTAAAATATACATTTGCAATGATAATTACAATCTTACCACACAATCTCCCTGAGCGGAAAAACAGGCCCTTCCTTACAAACACGTTTAAAACCTTCCGTAGTATTTATCACACAACCGAGGCAGGCTCCCATTCCGCATGCCATATTTTCTTCAAATGCGGCACAAGCGTCAATCCTGAATTTCCGCGCTAATGACGAAAGTTCCTCCAGCATTGGTTTTGGACCGCAGGCGTAAATACAGTGATGAGTAAGGAGTGACGAGTGACGGGTAAAATAACCTTTTACTACATCTGTTATAAAACCTTTTTTCCCCATTGTTCCGTCGTCTGTTGAAACAAACGGTTTAATGCCGATTGATTTTAGTTCTTTCATACATAATAATTCTTTTTTTGTTCTGGCGCCTAAAAAAAACAGCGGTTTTTTGCCTGCTATTTCCTCCGCAAGTGAAAAAAGCGGGGCAACTCCGACACCGCCTGCAACAAAGATAGGAGTGGTCCGGGGTTTTAATTTGGGGAAACCGTTTCCAAGCGGGCCTAAAACCTTAATGATATCACCAGGGCTTTTTTCTTTCAGCATTGCGGTTGCCCTTCCGACAACCCTGTATAGTATCTGAAAATTTTTTCCTGACCTTCTGTACATGCTGAAAGGTCTTTTAAGCAGGGGGTCAATGCCATGGCCGGCAGACAGCATGAAAAACTGCCCGGGAAAAGGTTTGGTGATTTTCTCCAAAGGGGCCAGTGTGAGGATATAATGATTTTCCGCGGCTTTCTTATTTTCTTTTACGGATGTCTGAAATATCTTACTCAAACCTTATCTCTAAAATTTCATATTCCATTGTCTTTGCAGGCGCTTTTATCGTGACAATATCACCCAATGATTTGCCGATAAGCGCCCTTCCCACAGGCGAATTTATGGAGATCCTTCCGTTTTTGGCGTCTCCCTCATCCGGGCCTACAAGCATAAATTTCTTCTCCTCCGCAGTCGCCGTGTCCAGGACCTTAACGCTCGCGCCGAATGCAATCTTATCCTGCGATATTTTAGAGGGATCTATGACATGAGCATAGGCCAGCCTTGACTGCACTTCATGTATCCTCCCCTCAATAAAAGACTGCCTTTCTTTGGCTGCGTGGTACTCTGCATTTTCAGAAAGGTCGCCGTGAGCGCGCGCCTCTGCAATAGCCTTTATATTCTGCGGTCTTTCAACCTTAAGCAGTCTATCAAGCTCTTCCTGAAGTTTCTGAAAGCCTTCCGGCGTTATGGGCATTTTAGTCATGGCAGAACCTCTGTAAAAATTTTAACAGTATGCGCTATGGAAAGTAAACCCCGCTGAAAAACCGTTCACTGTTCACTGTTAACTGTTAACTGTGAAATGTTAACTGTTTTTATGGTATTCCTGAAGCGACTTTATGCTGATCTGTTTTTTGAGCGTCACCTCTATTGCATTAACCGCAGCTTCGGCGCCGGCAACAGTCGTGGTATACGGCACATTGTACTGGAGCACGCTTTCCCTTATTGAAAATGAATCCTTCTGCGCCTGCGCGCCTGAGACAGTGTTTATTACAAAGTGTATTTCTCTGTTTTTTATAAGGTCCACTATATTAGGCCTTCCCTCTGCAACTTTATTTACAGATTCAACCGTCAGCCCATGTTTTTTAAGATATTCCGCAGTTCCCTTAGTTGCCGCTATTGAAAAACCGAGAGTTAAGAGCTTGCCGGCAATCGGTCTAAGGGCCGGTTTGTCCTTGTCTTTTACGCTTAAAAATATCTTGCCGCTTAGCGGCATGGTATTATGCGCCGAGGCCTGAGCCTTTGAATACGCCCTGCCGAAGTCTTCGTCAATCCCCATGACCTCGCCTGTGGATTTCATCTCGGGACCGAGTATGGTATCCACGCCTGCAAATCTGTCAAACGGAAACACTGCCTCTTTCACGGCAATATGGGATATTTCTTTTTCCGAGGCAAGCCCCAATTCTTTAAGAGATTTCCCGAGCATAATCTTTGCAGCCATTTTTGCAAACGGTATTCCGGTTGTCTTGCTGACAAACGGTACTGTGCGGGAACCGCGGGGGTTTACCTCAAGAATATAAACACCGCCGTCTTTCACCGCAAACTGGACATTCATCAGCCCGATGACATTAAGCTCCTTTGCAAGCGCCTTTGTCTGATTTTTTATTTCATTGATTATTTCCGGTGAAAGTGAATATGGAGGCAAAGAGCATGCAGAATCACCCGAATGTACGCCTGCCTCTTCTATGTGCTGCATGAGTCCGGCAACGATTACATCCTTTCCGTCTGAAATGGCATCAACGTCAATCTCAATGGCATCCTCAAGATATTTATCTACCAGAATCGGATGCTCGGGAGACGCCTTAACAGCCCTCTTCATATAATCCTGCAGGCTCTTTTCGTCATAGACAATTTCCATCGCCCTTCCGCCCAATACATAGGACGGCCGGACCATCACAGGATAGCCGATTTTATCCGCGGCGGCAACCGCATCCTCAACCGACATTGCGGTACCGCTTTCAGGCTGTTTCAAATCTAGAACTGGAGTATTACGCCCTCCGGCTTTTCCGTTTCAATAATACTCATGACGTCCTCAAGAGTCAGCGGTTCAAAATAAAGCCTGTCGGACGTGTCATAATCAGTGCTGACGGTTTCAGGGTTGCAGTTGACCATTATTGTTTCATACCCTAATTCTCTTAATGCAAACACTGCATGGACACAGCAGTAATCAAACTCAATCCCCTGCCCGATCCTGTTGGGCCCGCTCCCAAGAATCACAACTTTTTTCCTGTCAGTTGGATTTGCTTCGCATTCCACAAATCCCCCCATTCCCCCTTTGTCAAAGGGGGGTGAGGGGGGATTTGAGTTTGGAGTATGGAGTCTGGAGTCTGGAGTCTGAATTTTATAAAACGGTTTTTCATACGTTGAGTAAAAATACGGGGTATAGGCCTTGAACTCAGCGGCGCATGTATCAACAATTTTGTATACGGCTTTTATCTGATTGTTCTTTCTGAACTCCCTGATTTTCTTCTCATCAGTCTGAAGAAGTGATGCAAGTCTTTTATCCGAAAATCCGTATTCCTTCGCCTCTCTCAAAATTTCCATATGCTCATCCTTCAGCCTTCTGCCTTCAACCTTTTCAATCTCCCCCTCCATCTCAACAATCTCCCTGATGTTATGGAGAAACCACGGATCAATGCCGGTCAGTTCGTATATTTCATCCACGGTCATTCCTATCCTCAGAGAATGCGCAATATACCAGATGCGTTCCCAGTTAGGGATCTTGAGTTTAGTCCTTGTCTCATCAATATCCGCCTTCAAAGACTCAAAACCGGAGCTGTCAATCTCAAGGCTTCTCAGCGCCTTCTGCAATGATTCCTTAAAGGTCCGGCCTATTGACATGACCTCTCCCACGGATTTCATCTGCGTTGTAAGCACCGCGTCAGCCTCGGGAAATTTTTCAAAGGCAAACCTCGGGAATTTCACAACTACATAGTCTATCGCCGGCTCAAACGATGCGGGAGTTTCTTTTGTTATGTCATTGGGGACTTCATACAGCGTCAATCCCACTGCCAGCTTAGCGGCTATTCTGGCTATCGGAAATCCTGTCGCCTTTGACGCCAGAGCAGAGCTTATTGACACCCTCGGATTCATTTCAATAACAACCATCCTGCCGTCTTTCGGATTAACCGCAAACTGTATGTTTGAACCGCCCGTGTCAACGCCTATCTCGCGTATTATGCTGATTGAGGCGTCTCTCATCATCTGGTATTCCTTGTCTGTCAGCGTCTGGGCCGGTGCAACTGTTATGGAATCGCCTGTGTGTACGCCCATGGGGTCAAAGTTTTCAATGGAGCAGATGATTACGACATTGTCCCTGCAGTCCCTCATAACCTCAAGCTCAAATTCCTTCCAGCCGATAACTGATTCCTCCACAAGCACCTGATGCACAGGGCTTAACTGAAGAGCCTTGCTGATGTTTTCCTTATATTCGTCTATATTGTATGCAATGCTTCCGCCTGTGCCGCCGAGTGTGAAAGAAGGCCTTAATATAGCGGGGAACCCGACGTATTCAATTGCCTTTAGTCCGTCTTCCATGGAGCCCACATGCCTGCTCTTCGGCGTCTCAAGCCCTATGCTGTTCATGGCCTCTTTGAATAACTCCCTGTCCTCCGCTTTTTTTATAGCATGAAGTTTTGCGCCTATCAGCTCCACCTTAAATTTTTCAAGCACACCTTTCTCAGAAAGTTCAACGGCAAGATTCAGCGCAGTCTGCCCGCCCATTGTTGGAAGGAGCGCATCAGGCCGTTCTTTCTTAATTATCATCTCAAGTATCTCTGCAGTAAGCGGCTCCACATACGTGACGTCGGCTATTTCCGGGTCTGTCATGATTGTGGCAGGATTTGAATTTACAAGAATGACCCTGTAACCCTCTTCGCGGAGCGCCTTGCACGCCTGTGTGCCTGAATAATCAAATTCGCACGCCTGCCCGATGATTATAGGTCCTGAGCCTATCAACAGTATGCTTTTTATGTCAGTTCTTTTTGGCATAACCCGCCTTTAATCCGGATTTTGTTTTCTTCAAAACCAAAGCTGTTAACATCTCCTTCATTTCCGGAAAAGTGAAATTTTCATAATCCCGGTCTTCTGCAGTAAGTATTTTATTGAAGCCGCAATCACTCCTGTCCCGTATTTTATGCTCCTGAGAAAATTTATAGAAGAGGCCTCCTCAAAATACCGCGTGGGACAGCTTATCTCACCGATTTTAAACCCTAAATAGATTGCCTGAACAAGTATCTCATTGTCAAAGACAAAATCATCCGAGTTATTATCCAGGCGATAACAGGTTTTCTGGTTAGCCCCATATCCCATATTTTCCCTGTGGATGATCGTTTTAACTCCGAGTTCCGCGGCTACTTTCACAGTACTGTCCTTTGATGCGTCATCAACAAGGATTACATCATCAACATATTCAAAAGGCAGTTCCTGATAAGTCCTCCGGAGAGTCTTTTCAGCGTTATAAGCAGGCATAACAACAATTAGTTTATTATTAAGAATCATTTTCCCGCCAGCATAAGGTCAGCTAATGCCTCTTTTTCGTAACCGAGCTTTTTAAGGGCAGTTCCGCGGCTGTAATAATAATCCGGATGAGGGCTCATATTAATAGCCGTTGTATAATCTCCGACAGCTTCCTGCAAACGGCCGAGCCTCGCATAAGTCAATCCGCGATTATAGAATATTTCAGGATTATCAGGCTTCAGCTCAATTGATTTATTATAATCAGTCAATGCATCGGCATAGCGTTCAAGCCTGGAATAAATAATTCCGCGGTTAACATAAGCGGCATAGCTGCCGGGCTCTAAAAAAATTCCATAATCATAGTCTCTTAGGGCCCGCTCAAGGCCGCCGGTTTTCAGATATGCCACGCCCCTGTTATTATAGCAGTCCGCGCATTTAGGATTAAACTCTACGGCCTTTGTAAAATCCTGTATCGCCTTCTCATAACTTTTTTGCATAAAATAAGCCTGCCCGCGGTTCAGATATGCCATAGCCAGCGTCTTATAATTCCTGTCGGATTTCTTTAACAAAACACCGATCTCATAACCCCAAAGGCTTACGCCGTCTTTCCATTTATCAATCTGTCCTAAAGTTGCATACATCAGAGAGGCGGGTATAATAAGCGCTGTAAACAAAGAAAAAAGCCTGAGCATATCTTTCTGCCTTTTAAAATATTCCACGGCCAAAACCGCCCCAAGCCCGACAAGAAAAAATGGACCGATGCTCGGAAGATACATGTATCTGTCGGCCATGGCCTGACTTCCAACCTGAATAATGCCGAGGACCGGAAAGAGTGTTATCAGATAATAACCCCATATTGACAGCCATATTTTTTGTTTCCGCGCAAGGAATAAAAAGATTAAAGTAACACCCGAAAAAAATATCAGGGAAAAGATGAATTTATAAGAAAAAAAATTAAAATTTACAGAGTGGGGATAAAACGGTATCAAATCGCCCGGCAAAAGCATATTTTGGATATAACTCCATATGGAATTGATGCCGTTGCCTGTCCTTACTGAAACGGGAAGGGTCGCAACTTTTATCACAGCGCTCTTCTGCGCAAAAATGGTGATAAGGGCGGAGGAGGCGCTTAAAGAGAAAAAAGGTATTTTTTCAAATAAAACAGTTTTTATATCCCGGACTGCCGCCAGTCTCCTAAACGGATACCAGTCTATGATAAGCAAGACAACGGGAAGTGTAACTGCCATTGGTTTTGATAAAAGAGCCAGTATAAAAAAAACAAGCGCAAATAAATAATATTTACTGTGGATAAGCCCGAGGCCCGACGGTTTTCTTTCAACCGCATCATCCGCATAATAAACGTAAGATAACAGACTGAGCAGAAAAAAGAATGCGCATAAAACATCTTTTCTCTCGGAAATCCATGCCACTGATTCCACGTGAATGGGGTGTATGCCGAACATTAATCCGGCGACCGCGCCGGCAATCATTATATTCCCGTCTGATAAACGGTCCGCTGAAACAGCGCTCTTTCTGAAGACCTCCAGCAGTCTGGCAATCAGCAATGTGACCAGAAATACGTTTATGCCGTGCAAAACAACACTTGTCAGATGATGCCCGAAGGGATTCAGCCCCCAGATGGAATAATCAACTGCGTGAGACACCCATGTAAGAGGATGCCAGTTGCTTGAGTTAAATTTTAGAAAGGCCCATTTAAAAAAATCTGCATTGAGGGATGTTATGTTCTGGTTTTCATAAACATATTCATTGTCATCCCATGTAACAAAATTATTATTAAGCGCAGGCAGGTAAATCAGAAACGAAGCGAATGCGGCAGAAAAAGATACAATATAAATTTTTACTTTATGTCTCATTCTTCCATAAAAAACCAGAGTAAAATTCCTGCGCCGGGCATTGGAAGAGGATTGTCCAAGCCGCCTGATTATGAATTCAGCATATCCCTGAATCTTCTTAAGAGATACACTGAATCATTCGGTCCGGGCCCGGCCTCAGGGTGATACTGCACTGAAAACACCGGAAGCTCCACATGCTTCATGCCCTCCTCGGTCCCGTCGTACAAATTTTTATGCGTAAGCTCTACCTGCCCTTTAAGTGTTTTTATATCAACGCAGTAATTGTGATTCTGTGATGTTATTTCAACTTTTTCCGTTGCAAGGTCCATCACAGGATGATTCCCTCCGTGATGGCCGAATTTTAATTTATACGTCCTGCCTCCCATCGCAAGCCCTAAAATCTGATGTCC
>JACQZD010000227.1 GCA_016207865.1 Nitrospirota bacterium | reverse complement strand
TGAATGTAAAAGGCATGGGCTATATAGCCCTGTCAAAAATCTGCACTCACCTTGGATGTCTCGTTGAGTACAAGAAAGAGACAAACGGATTTATCTGCCCCTGTCATGCAGGCACCTTCAGCGTTGAAGGACATGTCATATCAGGACCGCCTCCAAAGCCTCTGACAAGACTGCCTTTGAATGTGCAGGGGGAAAATATAATCATAGGATAGGGAATCAGTTACTATATGCTACAAAAAGTAAAAGACAGGGTGGGAGAAAGCATAGGCTGCTGCGGACTTCTTCAGGGCAAACTGAGAGAGTATAAGGTTCCAAAAGGCGTCAATATACTTTATACGCTGGGAATTGTAACCCTTATTGCGTATATGGTTCAGGCCGTCTCAGGGTATTTTCTTCTGATTTATTATATCCCGCATCCGGACCATGCGTTCAAGAGCATTCAGGAAATAATGAATGTCGTTCCGTTCGGCTGGCTTCTGCGGATGATGCACATCGTTATCAGCAATCTTATGGTCGTAATTATTTTACTGCATCTCGTTTCAATATTTGTAATGCTTGCATATAAAAAACCGAAGGAATTGACCTGGGTCGCAGGGGTATGCCTGCTGTTTATCACGCTTATATTCTGCCTGAGCGGCTATCTGCTGCCGTGGAGCCAGAGAAGCTTATGGGCCACGACTATTGTTACCAATATACCTACGGCTTTCCCGATAATCGGTGATAACATAGCCAATGTCCTTAGGGGCGGAGAAAATGTCTCAGGTATAACGCTGTCAAGATTTTTTGCGCTCCATGTAGCGTTCCTGCCGCCTATTTTCCTTTCAATTGTCGGGTTTCATGTTTTTCTGGTAAAACAGATGGGGCTGTCCTCGCCTCCATTCAATGCTCAGGGCGAGACCGCGGCTGAGGGGTATCCATTTTATCCTTATTTTTTATTAAAGCAGGTTTTCATGATTATGGTGTTTTTCAGCGTGGTATTTTTTATGATAACTTTTATGCAGCCCTTCTTTATCCAGGAGGCTGCAAATACCCCGGCCGACCCGTTTAAGACGCCTGTGCATATCAAGCCGGAATGGTATTTCCTTGCGCCGTACCAAATGTTTAAGATTATTCCGAATAAGTTTTTTGGCGTATCGCTTCAGATACTGCTTGCAGCGGTCTTCCTGCTTTGGCCTTTTTTTGAAACAAAGGAGGGGAAAAATATTTTTAAGCGTCCATGGCTCTTTGCCTTTTTCATCCTTGTGCTGGCGGCGTGGCTGGCTTTAACCGTCTGGGGGAAATACTCGTGAAATATTTTCTTCTTCCGTTAATCATAATCTTTGCGCTCGCTTCCTCAGCCAATGCCGGGTACAGGGAAGCCTTTGAGAAAGAGTTTTTATATAAGTCCTGGGGCGGCGAGGAACTTGAAGTAAACGCCTGCATTGAATGCCATTCCTCCAACATCATGAAGCCGGAATTTCAGGATATACCCAATCAATGGAAAATGAGCTGGCATTACCAAAATAGCGTAATGTGCCACGACTGCCACGGGGGAGACTATAAAGACGCTACCATGTCAATGTCTCATCAAAGAGGGTTTGTCGGAACGCCGAAGCCTGCCGATACTCCCCAGTTTTGCGGGAAATGCCATATCGGCATTTTGAGGAATTACCTTGAAAGCGGGCACGGCAAGTCCTTACAGTCCACAGGCAAGGGGCCGAATTGCGTAACATGCCACGGTTCGCATAATATCCAGAAAGCAAGCATAGAGATTATCAATGAAGGCAGGTGCACGAAATGCCATTCTTATGAAAGGGCGCAGATTATGAAGCAGGCGCTGTTTGCGACGGAAAATAAGATGAAGGAGATAGAAAGCCAGCTTGCAAACCTGAAGGCAAAGGGCATGTATGTCGGCGCTGAAAACAGGGAACTCTTCAGCACCCAAGCCGAGTTCCATGCGCTGTTCCATACAATTGACGCAGACCTCGTCAAGCAGAGAACCGATGAGTTTATGCGGCGGTTAAATGCCATAGATGCAAAGATAAAAGAATCCCTTGATGAGATTCACTTCAGGAAAAATTTTTCCACCTTCCTTATGCTTCTTTTCATTGGACTGGGTGTGGTGGTTGGACTGCTTTCAAAGACGTACAAAGATTAAGTCGTTTATGCAAAAATAATTTAATCCTCCGAGCAAAAATTTGAGAAACTATTACGCAATTATACATATGCGCAAGATTAAGATGATGAAAAATATCTGTCAAATGTTCTTTTTTGCCGTAACCGCGGCATTGTTTTTGTCTGCGCCTGCCGCCGCCGCAAACGATGTGCCGCATCCTCAGTATTTTGTGCCTCCGCCCCCTTTCTCCGAAGGCATTTTCCCGTGTTCCGACTGTCACTCAAATATGGAGGTAAACCAAAACAGAAGGGAACTTGAGTTTCATCAGGAGATAAAGCTTAAACATGCGGAAGGTCAAAGATGGTGTCTGGACTGCCATAACCCCGCCAACAGAGATAAGCTGAGGCTGGCAGGCGGAAAGCTGATTTCATTTCAGGAGTCGTATTATCTGTGCGGCCAGTGCCACGGGACTCACTTCCGCGACTGGAAAGCCGGCGTGCACGGCAAGAGAACAGGGATGTGGAACGGAGAAAAACAGTACCGCCTTTGTGTGCACTGCCATAATCCGCATCAGCCGAGGTTTAAACCTCTGGAGCCGCTGCCGCCGCCTTTAAGGCCCGAGGACAACAGATTTAAAAAATTAACAGACGGCAGTATACCGCTGAACCCGATTAATAATATATCAGAGAAGGTTTATATTATAGCGCCCGAGAAAAAACTGAAGGACAAAAATGGACCCAAAAAACAAAAATAGCATCATACAAAAACCCTGCAGCAGAAGAACATTTCTTAAGGGGGCGGCCGTCGGGCTTGCTTCCCTGGCACTGCCGGCAGGCAATGCGGATGCCTCTGTCTGGGAGGCGTTCTTCCAGAAGCATTTTAAGGAAATGAATGACGACGAGATACAGTCTGTTATAAAACGCCTGCAGAAAGAATACGCGGATAATTACGGCGTAAATTTCAACATAAAAAATACAAAGCCTCTTGAAGGCACGCTCTTCGGGTATGGATTGGATCTTTCAAGGTGCATAGGCTGCAGGAGATGCGTTTATGCGTGCGTAAAGGAAAACAATCAGTCCATGCAGCCGCAGATTCACTGGATAACGGTGCTGCGGTTTAAGAAAGGGGAAAAATACGTAAGCAACCTTGAAGAATCCGAGGCATATTATGCCCCCAAAGAGGTCCCCGAAGAAGGGCATTTTTATATGCCGACTCAATGCCAGCAGTGCGAAAACCCGCCGTGCGTAAAGGTATGCCCCACGCAGGCCACATGGAAAGAACGCGACGGGATTGTCGTAGTGGACTATAATTGGTGCATCGGATGCAGATACTGTATGGCAGCCTGTCCGTATGGCGCGAGGCATTTTAACTGGGGCAGCCCTCAGAGGGCCAAACAGTAATTTAATACG
>JACQZD010000226.1 GCA_016207865.1 Nitrospirota bacterium | reverse complement strand
GTTATTAGTTAATAGTTATTCGTTATAAATAACAAATAACGAATAACATATAACTAAAACTCACTTGACCCCTTGGATCCTTGACCCCTCAAACCCTGTCTTTATCCCATCCGCAATCCTTGCAACCCGGACCATAGCCTTTACGTCATGAACCCTGATTATGTTTGCGCCGTTAAATATTCCTATGGCAGCTGCCGATGCAGTGCCTTCAAGCCTTTCATCTGCGTGCAAACCGCCGAGCAGACTGCCGATAAAAGACTTTCTTGAGGGTCCAAAAAGAATTGGTTTTTCAAAGCCTGAAATTTCATTCAGTCTTCTTATGATTTCAAGATTATGCCCCAAAGTCTTTCCAAACCCGAGGCCCGGGTCAATGATAATTTTATCATCAGCAATTACCGCGCTCCTTGCAATCTCAATACTCTCATGTAAGTAATCAACTATTTCAGGAATAAGGGCTGTGTAAGTTGGATTTGCCTGCATGTTCCTCGGAGTGCCTTTGATATGCATTATGCAGACAGGGACTTTATTTTTAGCGATGACCAAAGGCATTTTTGGGTCAAACCTTAATCCGCTTATGTCATTGACCACAGATGCGCCTGCAGAAAGCGCCGCCTTTGCAACCTCTGATTTATAAGTATCAATTGAGACAGGGATTTTGATTTTTTTTACAATCGCCTCAATCACAGGGAGCACGCGTTTTATTTCTTCTTTCACGGAAATTTTTTCAGCGCCCGGTCTTGTAGATTCGCCTCCAATGTCAATGATATCAGCCCCTTCCTCCTCCATCTTTAAAGCCTGCTCAATTGCTTTTTCCTTGCCAAAATATAACCCGCCGTCGGAAAACGAATCAGGCGTGACATTAAGTATGCCCATAATGTACGTGCGTTTGGTGAAATCAAATTCGTAGTTTCTCCAGATGAGTTTCAATGTTTTCTCCAACTTATTTAGCAATGGCATCTATCTAAAAACTGGCATTCCCATAAAAAGTCGTCATTCTCGCGAAAGCGGGAATCCAGTGTTTTCAATAACTTCTGGCCACCCGTCAAGCCAGAGGATGACAAATACTGAGTTTTCATACAGGCTCAATGAGGCGAAAGAATATTTTTTTATGCATACCTCTTAAACATACAGTTTACTCAATAGCTTGAGTAATTTTACCGAGTGGGAAATGCCAAATGGGGTCAAGTCTTGAAATATCAGTTTTAGAGCAGAAGTTCCAAAACCGATTTAGGCTCATTCTTGCCTTTGTGCATTTAGCTTTTAGATACATTTCATATCCCCCAAAATCCCTTTCCACTCCCTTTAAAATCTTATCCTTCCACTGCCTTTTTTGCTCCACAAAAGAATCTTTGCCGCATCCGACAGCAATATCTTCGGCTCTCTCTGTTCAGATTTTCATTTTGATTCTGATAAAGTCATCTACCATTAATCCTGCGCCTTCCAAAATCCTTTTGAACGTCTTCGGTCTTATAATCTCCCCTGAATGATACGCTACTATCGTTTGTCTGCCTGTTAAGGGATGTTTCCATTTTTGATGGCTCCCTGACTGGTCTATTTTTTCAAAACCGAGAGCTTTTAAGACCCTGATAATCTCATCAGCAGTCACACGCGGCTGCCTTTGTCCCATTAAACAGCAACCTCAAAAATCTTTGCATCCTTTGCCGCTTCTTCTTTTGAAGGTCTTAAATATAATTCAATAGCCTCCATAATATTTCTACGTGCATCTTCTTCAGTCTTGCCATATGTTACGCATCCGGGAAGCTCAGGGCAATAAGCAACATAGACATCCTCATCCGGCTCTATGACTACTCTTAATTTCATATATTTTATTTACCTCCTCTTTAAGCTTTAAAACTGTTGCCTTCTTCTGCTCCACAAAAAAATCTTTGCCACGTCAGACCCTAAGCTGCCGCTTTTTCTTTGACAATTGAAAAGTCAATGAGGTCGAGAGGATTTTTTGTCGTGCGTTTCCCGGCATCAAGAATTTCAATTGCAACGATTTTACCGCTTTTTGAATAATCAATTACGATTCCGTCAAGTTCGACCGACTCTGATATAGCCTCTTCGCTTAAAAACTCAATGTTTAAAAGATCATGCGCCGGGTCATATTCTATTTTCATTTACTCGCCCTCCTTCCAATAACGGTCTATCTTTGATATAATGTATGTCGTTACTACTGTATATATTCCCTCCGTTTCTTCATAAACAACTCTTAAAAGATATTCCTTATCATCTATTAAAACCTTTTTGTGTGCGACTTTTCGGCCGCCATAACCATCCACTATTTGTGTTGGATTTAAAAGTGTATTTTCTACCAGTTCCCTTTTTATGCCTCTTCTCGTTAACTTCCTTTCAGCGATAGGGATAATCTCAACTTTCTTTATCATTAATTATACCTTAATTACGCCGCATATTTTAAACAGAATTATATAGCTTTTCATTAAATTGTTCAATAATGAAATTATAGGCGAAACGGTATGAAAAATAAAGATAATTTTTAAGGCAGGTATCCAGTGTCTTTTAATATCTGGATTCCGTGTCAAGCACGGAATGACAGACTCTATTTTCGGGTCAATGACAGCTTTGCGGAATAAAGTCAGTTTTCAGTCATGAACGGCAGGGGGAATTTAAATGGAAATTTTATACTACTGTCTTCTGTACGGCATTTGCATCGGTTTCAGCCCCTGCGTCAGGGCCCTTGATTATCACGTCTATCTCTGCTCCGTCAAGGGTCTCTTTTTCAAGCAGTACGCGGGCGATTTTTTCAAGGAGTGCGCTGTTTCCTGCCAGGAGATTTTTTGAATACTCATACTGCTCTATGACAATCCTCTTTACCTCTTCGTCAATATCCTCCGCTGTTTTTTCGGAATAGTCCTTGTGTCTTGCAATTTCCCTTCCGAGGAATATCTGCTCCTCTTTTTTGCCGAACGTCAGCGGTCCTAATTTATCGCTCATGCCCCATTCAGTGACCATTTTTCTTGCCAGGACAGTAGCCCTTTCAAGGTCATTTCCCGCGCCGGTTGTCATGTAGCCGAGCGCAATCTCCTCTGCCGCCCTTCCGCCAAGCAGCACTGCAAGGGTCTTCAAAAGATAATCTTTGGGGTATGTGTACCTGTCATCAATCGGAAGCTGCTGCGTAACGCCGAGCGCCATGCCCCTCGGTATTATGCTCACCTTGTGAATAGGGTCTGTGCCTGTTGTCAGTTTGGCAACAAGGGTATGCCCTGCCTCATGATATGCCGTATTGCGTTTTTCCGTCTCAGACAGTATCATGCTCTTTCTCTCGGCTCCCATCATGACCTTGTCCTTTGCATTTTCAAAGTCCTTCATTTCCACCTTGCTCTTGGACTGCCGCGCAGCCAGAAGCGCCGCCTCATTAACCAGATTTGCAAGGTCTGCCCCTGAGAAGCCGGGCGTCCCTCTTGCAAGCACCTCAAGGTTTACATTATCGGCCAGAGGAATTTTCTTTGCATGAACCTTTACAATCTCATGCCTTCCCCTAACGTCAGGCTGAGGCACAATAACCTGCCTGTCAAAACGCCCGGGTCTGAGTAGCGCCGGGTCCAGCACATCAGGCCTGTTGGTGGCGGCAAGGACTATTATGCCTTCATTGGGGTCAAACCCGTCCATCTCAACAAGAAGCTGGTTTAAGGTCTGCTCGCGCTCATCATGGCCACCGCCGAGCCCGGCCCCGCGGTGGCGCCCCACGGCGTCTATTTCATCTATGAACATAATGCAAGGCGCGCTTTTTTTTGCCTGTTCAAAAAGGTCCCTTACACGCGAGGCGCCCACACCCACAAACATCTCAACAAAATCCGAGCCGCTTATTGAGAAAAACGGCACGCCTGCCTCGCCTGCAATGGCCCTCGCAAGCAGGGTCTTGCCCGTGCCCGGAGCGCCGACAAGCAAAACGCCCTTGGGAATTTTCCCGCCTAACTTTTGGAATTTCTGCGGGTCCTTTAAAAAATCAATTATCTCCTGCACCTCTGCCTTGGCCTCGTCAATGCCCGCCACATCGGCAAAAGTGACTTTCACTGATTTTTCTGAAATTAATTTTGCCTTGCTTTTGCCAAAAGACAGCGCCCTGTTGCCGCCCATCTGCATCTGGCGCATAAAGAATATCCATAAGAGGAAGATGAGAATAATAGGCCCGAAATTCAGAAATACGCTTATATACCACGGGCTCTGCTCGGGCTTTGCCGTAATCTTGACGCCCCCAGCCTGCAGTTCCTTCACAAGGTCCGGATAATCTACGGCATAAGTCCTGAATTTTTTCCCGTCTTTCAGGGTGCCTGTGATTAAATTTTCAGGTTTTTGTATGATAACCTCGGCAACTTCTCCGCTTTTAATTTTTGTCATGAAATCGGAAAATATGACTTCCTGCTCAACCTTTGGCGCCTTCAAAAGGTTGAATGCCATTATCATCAGCACACCGAATAGAACCCATATGACTACACTTTTATACATATAATGTCTCCATTGGATAAATTAACATATTATTGCCTGTTTTACAAACAATGAGGGGAGGAAAAGGCAT
>JACQZD010000058.1 GCA_016207865.1 Nitrospirota bacterium | reverse complement strand
TTGTGGTCAAGATCTAATCTCCCGGCAAAAACTCCAAAAGCCGTTGTCGTGAAACCGGTTTCACGATGACGGCTTTTTCTATTTGCTCTTTTATTCAAATAATTTATACTAATAAAGTTTCCATGGGAACGATTGAATTACAGATAAGCCTGCTTCTCCTGTTTGCATTAGCCGGTTATTTGCTGTCATTGAGAATCAATCAATCGGCAGTTGTCGGCATAATCATAGCCGGTATAATAATCGGCCCGAGCTTTTTGTCCATTATAGAGTACAGCGATGCCATAAAGATGCTGGCGCATCTCGGCGCGATAATGCTTTTGTTCGCGATAGGGCTGGAATTTAAAATCAGGGATGTATATCAGGCAAAATATATTTTTATAGCATTAATAGGGATTATCATCCCCTGGATAGCGGGTTATATGCTTGGGATGATGTTTGATTATAATTTTCATGAATCAATGTTTATCGGGGTTGCCTTAACCGCAACAAGCATCGCCATCACGGCAAGCGTATTAAAAGAAATGCATAAACTGAATACGCCTGAGGCAAAGGCAATAATCGGGGCGGCGGTAATAGACGATGTACTCGGTTTAGTAGCCCTTTCAATAGCAGTTCAATCCGTAAAATCCCCCCTGCCCCAAGGTGGGTTAGGGGAGATTAGCATTGAAATATTAATTATAGCAGCGAAATCAATCCTCTTTTTGGCCGCGGGAATACTTGCCGCCCCGTACATTAAAAAGCTGTTTATTAAACTTGACGAAAAGAGGGTCGCAAAGGAATTCCCTGATTTTCTATTTATCATGTCAATAATGTTCTGTTTTTTATATGCGTCCGCCGCTGAGATAACAGGCCTTTCGGCAATTGTCGGCGCCTTTTTAGCAGGCGCGGCGCTGGAGGGCATAAAGTTTAAAAACAGTAAAGACTTAAGGGAGGGTGCAGAATACCTGCACATAATTTTCGGCGCAATATTCTTTATAAGCCTTGGAATACTCGTAAACTTAAAAGAACTGACATTCGGCATCCTGCCTTTTTTGATAATATTAATCTTGGCTGCCGTTTTAACAAAGGTTGCCGGATGCGGGATTGCCTCAAGATTAGTCCATTTTAATAAAACAGAATCTTTGATTATCGGATTCGGCATGTCCCCCAGAGGCGAGGTTGCGATGATAGTCGCTTTGATTGGCTTGACGTCTAATATCATTCATCAGGATTTGTACGTATCAATAGTATTTATGTCTTTGATAACCACAATAATTACGCCTGTTGTCATAAGGAATTTGAAATGGTAGGAAGCGGCCGTTATATTCATTAAGTGTATAATATACATCCGGCACTGTTATAGCATTTTTGCAATAAAATAAATTTTTATATAATTGGAGGGCTCATATGGCAGATGCAAAAAAGATTGAAGTCTTAATGACAGAGGGAAGGATCTTCCCGCCGTCAAAGGAATTCAGCGCAAAGGCTCACATAAAGAGCATTGAGTAGTACAGAAAAATATATAAGCAGTCAGTTGAAGACCCTGAAGGCTTCTGGGCTGAAATGGCTGAAAAAAATATTTCATGGTATAAAAAGTGGAATAAAGTGCTTGATTACAGCTTTGAAAAGCCGGAGATAAAGTGGTTTCAGGGCGGCAAGCTTAACGCCTCCTACAATTGTCTTGACAGGCATTTATCAACTCCAATAAGAAACAAGGCGGCAATTATATGGGAAGCTGACAGCGGAGTTTATAAAACCTTCACATATCAGCAATTGCATTATGAAGTAAACAGATTTGCCAATGTCCTCAAAAAGCACGGCGTGAAAAAAGGCGACCGGGTCACGATTTATCTGCCGATGATTCCTGAGCTTGCGATATCAATGCTTGCATGCGCAAGAATCGGCGCTATCCACAGCATAGTTTTCGGCGGCTTCAGCGCGCAGGCGCTGAAAGACCGGATTCAGGACTGCAAGGCAAAACTTGTCATTACCGCAGACCGGGGAATGAGGGGCGGCCGGCCGGTTGCGCTCAAGGCAAATGCGGATGTCGCTTTGCACGAATGCCCGACGATTGAAAAAATGATAGTGGTAAAAAGGACCGACAACATAGATATGGAGCCCGGCAGGGATTTGTGGTGGCATGATGAGATGAATGCATCTGACATTGCAAACTACTGCGAGCCGGAGCAGATGGATGCTGAAGACCCCCTCTTCATACTTTACACCTCAGGCTCAACAGGCAAACCAAAGGGAGTCCTGCACACAACCGCCGGTTATCTGCTTTTTACCAATATAACATTCAGATGGATATTTGATTACCATGATGAGGATATACATTTCTGCACGGCAGACATCGGATGGGTGACAGGACACAGTTATATAATTTACGGGCCCCTGTCAAGCGGCGCAACGAGCCTTATGTTTGAAGGCATTCCCACATACCCTGATGCAGGAAGGTTCTGGAGCATCGTTGATAAACATAAGGTCAATATATTCTACACAGCGCCTACGGCTATCAGGGCTTTGATGAGGGAAGGCGAAAAATGGGTGAACAATCACGACCTGTCATCACTCAGGCTGCTCGGCACAGTCGGAGAGCCGATAAATCCCGAGGCCTGGATGTGGTATCACACGCATGTGGGCAAAGGCAAACTCCCGATTGTTGACACCTGGTGGCAGACAGAGACAGGGGGCATACTGATAACTCCTCTGCCCGGGGCTATGACTTTAAAGCCCGGTTCGGCAAACCTGCCGTTTCCCGGCGTTGTGCCCAAAATTTTAAAAGAAGACGGCTCCCCTGCCGCAGTGAATGAAGGCGGCTACCTTGTAATTGAAAAGCCCTGGCCCGGCATGATAAGAGGCACTTACGGCGACCCTGAAGGCAAGCGCATCAAAGAAGTCTACTTTTCAAGATTTGCAGGCAAGTATTTAACCGGCGACGGCGCAAGAGTGGATAAAGACGGAGACTACTGGCTCATGGGAAGGATTGATGACGTCATCAACATCTCAGGGCACAGGCTCGGCACCGCAGAGGTGGAGTCTGCGCTTGTCAGCCATGAGGCCGTTGCAGAATCAGCAGTCGTCGGCTACCCGCATGAAATAAAAGGCGAAGGCATCTATGTCTATGTAACTCTTAAGCAGGGACAAAAACCTTCAGACGAGCTGAGGAAAATACTTGTCGGTCATGTAAGGACCGTTATCGGTCCGATTGCAACGCCTGATAAACTCCAGTTTGCGCCCGGACTCCCAAAGACCAGAAGCGGCAAAATAATGAGGAGAATACTCAGAAAAATCGCAAAGGGAGATGTTGATGATTTGGGCGACACTTCAACCTTAGCCGACCCGTCTGTGGTGGATAATCTGGTGAAGGAGAGGCTGTAAAAACAAATT
>JACQZD010000037.1:7708-14527 GCA_016207865.1 Nitrospirota bacterium | reverse complement strand
TTATTGTTTCTGCCGATAAATCAGAACCTTGATTATGACTATCCAATATATAATTCTTTTCTAAATCCAAACGTGTTTCTGTCATTTTTGCTGTTATTGTCTATTTTCGGACTTGGTGTTTATCTATTTTATTATTCAAAAAAATCTTCAACCTTCAACCTTCATCCTTCATCCTTGCGCCTCACGGCCTTCGGCATTTTCTGGTTTTTCATAACCCTGTCTGTTGAGTCAAGTATCATTCCTATAGAAGATATAATCTTTGAACACAGGCTGTATCCGCCAAGCATATGGTTAATAGTTGCATTTGCTTGTTTTGTCTTTTATGTTTTTTCACGCATTACGCATCACGCATCACACATTACGGTTTTACTGCTTGCTTTTTTTGTTATTGTGCTTTCCATCGCGGCCTACCAGAGAAATTCCGTCTGGCAGGATGAGCTGTCACTTTGGAACGATGTAGTAAAAAAATCTCCCAATAAGGCACGGGGCTACAATAATCTTGGAGCCTTGGGCTATTATAAAAAAGGGGCGATAAATGATGCAATTCAGGCGCTCCTGACATCCATAAGACTGAAACCCGATTATTTAGAAGCACATATAAATCTTACAGGACTTTACTATAAACAGGAAATGTACGATGAGGCTATTGAAGAAATCCGGATAACACAGTTATTAAGTCAGAATGAAAACGCAGAGGACTATACCAACTTAGGCGCGCTTTATCTTAAGAAAAATTTGCCGGACAAGGCAATTGAATACCTTAACCACGCATTGACATTAAACCAATATTATGCTCCTGCATATAATAATCTCAGTATTGCCTATGAATTAAAAGGACAAAAAGACAAGGCCTATGAGTACTTTAAAAAAGCATATTCTCTCGGCTTGGATAAATATCCAAAGACCTTTAATTAGACAATTTTTTAACAAAGGGGGCGGGTATTACCTGCCTCCCTTTGTTTCGTTATCAAGTAAAATTAAAATATAAAATTTGACCTGTGATGTGTTGACTTAGCGCTGTTAATATTCTAAAATTTACCATGTCTTCCTCATACGTCCCACTTCACCTCCACACCCAGTACAGCCTCCTTGACGGGGCCATACGGCTGGAGGAACTGATTGCAAATGCGCTTAAGTACGGCCTTAAGGCGCTGGCAATGACAGACCACGGCAATATCTTCGGCGCAATTGAATTTTATAAAAAGCTGCGCAAGCCCGGGCTGAAACCTATCATCGGCTGCGAGGTTTACGTAGCGCCCAAGAGCCGTTTTGAAAAAAAGCACGCAGACGATGTTTCAGAGGCGTCGTTCCATCTGCTGCTTCTGTGCAAAGACCTTCAGGGATATAAGAATCTTACAAAGCTTATAAGCCAGGCCTACCTGGAAGGTTTTTATTACAGGCCCAGAATTGACAAGGAACTGCTTTCAGAGCACAGCGGCGGACTTATCGGACTTTCTTCATGCCTCAAGGGTGAAGTCCCGTATTATCTGTCCAGAGGAATGCCTGAGCGCGCCAGAGAAGCCGCCCTCGGCTATAAACAAATTTTTGGAGAAGAAAATTTTTTCTTTGAAATACAGGCCAACGAAATTCCGGAGCAGGAGGCCGTAAATCAACAGCTCATTGAGCTAAGCCGTGAACTCAACATACCTCTTGCGGCGACCAACGACTGCCATTATCTTGAAAAATCAGACGCCAAGGCGCATGACGTCCTCTTGTGCATCCAGACGGGAAAGACTTTAAACGACACTGACAGGATGCGATTCACCGGTGAAGGCTGTTATTTCAAAAGCCCGGAGGAGATGAAAGAGATATTCAGGCATGTGCCTGAGGCCGTTGAAAACACAAAAAAAATAGCGGACAGGTGCAGCCTTGATTTTAAATTCGGCGTATTCCATCTGCCTGAATACAACGTGCCTGAAGGTTACGATTCAAACAGTTATCTGAGAAAACTTGTAGAAGAAGGCGCCGGGAGAAAATTCAGCGGAGGGCTGCCTGAAAACTACAGGGAACGGCTTGAGCATGAGCTTAAAATTATAGAGGAAATGGGGTTTTCTTCGTATTTTCTTATTGTGTGGGACTTTATCAGCTACGCAAAAAACAAAGGCATCCCTGTGGGTCCCGGAAGAGGCTCCGCGGCAGGCAGTCTTGCGGCTTATTGCCTTGACATAGTTGAGATTGACCCGCTTAGATATGGACTGCTGTTTGAAAGATTTTTAAACCCGGAGAGAATCAGCATGCCTGACATAGATGTGGATTTCTGCATGAACAGAAGGGCCGAGATGTTGCAGAGCGGTACGGCCAAGACCATGTGGCGCAGATTATAACCTTTGGAACTATGCAGGCGCGCGCAGTCATAAGGGATGTCGGAAGAGCAATGAACATACCATATGCCGAGGTTGACAGGGTAGCAAAACTTGTCCCTGCTATTGCAAAAATCACCCTTGAAGAGGCGGTTAAACGTGAACCAAAACTTGAAGAAATATATAATAATAGCCCAGAAATAAAGGAATTAATTGATGTGGCAAAACGCCTTGAGGGACTTTCAAGACATGCCTCAACACATGCCGCAGGCGTTGTCATTTCACCGGAGCCTCTTACTGAATTTCTGCCACTGTACAAGACTCCGAATGAACCGGCAATAACTACACAGTATGACATGGAATCCATAGAGACCCTCGGGCTTTTGAAATTTGATTTTCTTGGTCTAAAGACCCTGACAGTAATTGACGAAACTGAAAAGATTATCAACAAAACTCATCCTTCATCCCTCAACACTCAACCTTTATCCCCCAGCCTTCAGCCTTTCTCCATCAGAAACATCCCCCTTGACAATAAACCTACTTATGAATTGTTATGCTCCGGCAGGACCACAGGCATATTCCAGCTTGAAAGTTCCGGCATGCGGGATATTTTAAAGCGGATGCTGCCCGGAAAAATGGAAGACCTGATAGCCCTTGTGGCCCTTTACCGTCCGGGCCCCATGGACTGGATAGATGAATTTATTAAACGCAGGAGCGGGGAAGCAAAGTTTAACTACGAACTGCCTCAGCTGAAGGAAATCCTTGAGGAGACTTACGGCATAGTCCTTTATCAGGAGCACGTCATGATGATTGCAAACAAGATTGCCAATTTTACTATGGGACAGGCGGACACCCTGAGAAAGGCCATGGGGAAAAAACTGACCGTAGAAATGGAAAAACAAAAAGAGATATTTGTAAAAGGAGCGGTTGCAAATAAAATCTCTGAAAAAAAGGCAATAAAACTGTTTGAGTACATGGAGCCCTTTGCAAAATACGGTTTTAATAAATCCCACTCCGCGGCCTACGGCCTGATTGCCTACCAGACCGCATATCTGAAGGCAAATTATCCTGTTGAATTCATGGCGGCAACTTTAAGCTCCGACATGGATAATACCGCAAAGATAGTCTCATATATTTCCGAATGCAAGGACATGGGAATAAAGGTCCTTCCGCCTGATATTAATGAAGGCGGCCGGGAGTTTATGATAACAGGCCATTCAATCCGTTTCGGACTGGAGGCGGTGAAAGGCGTAGGCGGTTCTGCAATTGAGGCCATCATAGAGGCGCGCAGCGAAAAACCATTCGCGTCATTTATTGATTTCTGCTCGCGCTGTGATTCAAAGCGTGTAAATAAAAAAGTCATAGAAGGCCTTATAAAGGCAGGCGCCATGGACTCAATGGGCAAGAGGGCGCAAATGATGTCTGCGCTTAATTCAGTAATGGATATCGCAGTCAGAGACCAGAGGGGCCGGGCCTCAGGGCAGGCCAGCATGTTTGAACTTCATCCGGCATCTCCTGCCGTACTGCCTGATGCGGAAGAATGGCAGGAGCCGGAACTCCTCGCAATGGAAAAAGAGGCGCTCGGATTTTACATAACAGGACACCCTCTGAGCAGATATGAGGAGAAACTCAGGGAGTTCTCAGTAACTCCGGCGCATGAGCTTCAGGAACTTCAGGATAGGGAGGATGTAACTATCGGCGGAATTTTAAGAAGCGTCAAACTCATTCAGACAAAGAAAACAAAAGATTTAATGGCTTATTTTATAATTGAGGATTTATATGGCACGGCTGAAGTGATTGTGTTCCCGGACCTTTACAGGGAGTGCACAGGCATAATATCAGAGGATACGCCGGTGCTGATAAACGGATACCTTGACAAATCCGATAAAGGGCTGAAGGTCCTTGCAAAAAAAATCGTGCCTATTGACAGGAGTGAGGAACTAAAGGAATACAAGGCGCAGGCACATGACAGGCCTTCGGTCAGTGAGCCATGGGCAAACGGTCAACGACCCATGGGCAGCAAGTCGGCATCATACCGGAGAGCTGCGAAAGATTACGGACAGCCGGCGCCCGTTATCCGGCAAAAAACACTTACGCTGACACTGTATGCCGATACCGGAGCTGAAAATCTTACAAGACTCAAAGACGTATTTTCAAAACACAGCGGGGATTGCCAGGTGTATTTTAAAATCATCTCGCCAAAGCAATGGGAAACCCTGATAATGACAGGGCTGAGCGTAGCGCCCTCGCAAGAAATGATTTCAGAAGTAGAGAATCTTTTCGGGGTGGGAAAAATAATTTTAAGTTAAACATGCTACAGAAAAAGTTTCAAGGTGAAAAAGAACTTTAACTAATGCAGCCTCCATAAATGAGAGCAGACGCCTTAAAAAAATCAACGACTTTTACTAAAACATGGCTCCTGTATAAACCACTATTTCATATCCTGTTGATTGTTATTATTGGTTTAATTTCTTACTCCAATACCTTTAATGTGCCTTTTTATCTTGACGATGTGCCTAATATTGCTGAAAACCCTATCATCAAAAATTTTCAATATTTCACAGATCCTTCAAACGCAAAAGGACTTCCATTATATACAGGTTTTAAAATGAGGTTTATCGGCTATCTAACTTTTGCTCTAAACTACAAGTTACACGACCTTGATGTTACTGGTTATCATATCTTCAATATCTCTGTCCATATCATCAATGCCCTGCTTATTTATTGGCTTATCCTTCTGACCTTTCAAACGCCTTGGTTTAGCGTCATTGCGAGGCGTGAAACAACAAAGCAGTCCCCTCTCCCTGAGATTGCTCCTGCCGAAAACCGGCATCGCAATGACAGCAGGGTTTTATTTCAACCTTCACCCCTCATCCTTCATCCTTCACTAATTGCCTTTTTCTCCGCCCTTATCTTCGTCTCCCACCCTATCCAAACCCAGGCAGTAACATACACCGTCCAGAGATTTACATCACTCGCAACCATGTTTTATCTCATATCACTGGTCATGTATATAAAATCAAGACTCAGATGGACAATTAAAGCTACGGTTGAGGCTAAGGCTGAGGTTAATATTTTTTCAACTTTGACCTTTTATTTTCTGTCTCTGCTCTCCGCTGTCCTTGCCATGAAGACAAAGGAGATTGCATTTACACTGCCGGTAACTATTGCGATTTATGAGTTCATGTTCTTTAATGGGAAAATTAAGAAAAAAGTCCTTTATCTAATCCCTCTGCTTCTTACGCTGTTTATCATCCCATTAAACATCGTAGACCTCAGTAAAAATATTGGAAACTTGATGGATAAAATCAGTGATGCAACTAAGGTTCAAATTGTTAGTATGACAAGGTGGGATTATCTTTTTACTCAGTTTAGGGTAATTGTCACTTACATAAGACTTTTGTTTTTACCTATAAACCAGAACCTTGATTATGATTATCCAATATATTATTCACTTCTGAATCCCGATGTGTTTTTGTCGTTTCTGTTTTTACTCCTGGCTCATGGCTTGAAGCTCGTAACTTAAAGCCCTCTGACTATCAACTATCAGCTATCAGCTACAGACTAATTTCTTTCGGCATTTTCTGGTTTTTTATAACCCTTTCCGTTGAATCAAGTGTTATTCCTATTGTGGATGTAATCTTTGAACACAGAATTTATTTACCAAGCATAGGATTAATAATCGCCTTCGTCAGCGCCGTTTTTTATCTTTTTTTACGTTTTACGCCTCGTTTTCCCCTTGCTACTTGCTACTTGCTGCTAACTGCTATCCTTGTTGTGTTCTCCGTTGCTACCTACCAAAGAAATATTATCTGGCAGGATAAGGTAAAGCTATGGGAAGATGTAGTAAGAAAAAGTCCCGGAAAAGCAAGAGGATATTTTCATCTTGGATTGGCATACCTTGATAAAAATGACATGGCTTTAGCCGCTAAATGTTTTGAGGTATCAAAGCAGGGCTTCTTTAAGATTGAGTCTCACATCTCTCTCGGCAATATTTATGCTCGTACCGGGCAATATGACAGAGCAATATATAATTTTACCGAAGCCATAAATAAATACGATTATGGGTTTTGGAAAGATACGAGCAATGCATATCTTTATTATAATCGCGGAGAGGTTTATTATGCGCTCGGGGAAATAAATAATGCAATAAAGGATTTCACCATTGCTTGCGAAAAAGGCTTAGTTAAAGGGTGTCAACAGACGAAGGATATTTTTTGAAGGCATTAAAAGATAAAAGGGTCTGTCAGGTAGTTGTTTAAATCTTAGTTTTAGCAACACAAAAAATATGACTAATTTTTTGATTGGTGCTATAATTCCTATAGTGAATACTTCTTACTGGGTTACATAATTTAATATTTTTGCTAACCACCAGTAAACTTGAATATGATTCAAAGAGTCAAGTAAAAAAGTCCAGAATAGTTTAAGGTTGTTTCATATTGTCCAAAATTGAACTGTATTCAACTATGTTGAACATTTTTAACTGTTAGTTTTAAATTAAGCGGAGCATTATGCATTA
>JACQZD010000037.1:0-7681 GCA_016207865.1 Nitrospirota bacterium | reverse complement strand
CTCGCAAGGCGCAATCTCCGAGATTGAAAATTTATTGGGAGAAGGAACGGCGGTGCTGAGCTGATGCATTATTATCTTGATTTTGAAAAATCCGTTGCTGAACTTGAAGGAAAAATTGAAGAGCTGAAACGCATTGCGGACGGCCGGGACATGAATATTGCCTCTGAGATAAAAAAACTTGAGAAAAAGGCAAAAGACCTGCGAATTGACATATTCTCAAAATTAACTCCGTGGCAGAAAACCCTTGTTGCACGCCATCCGGAGAGACCCCAGACCCTTGACTACATCGCCCTTTTAATGGAGGACTTTACCGAGCTTCACGGCGACAGGCGGTTTTCCGACGACCCTTCCATAATAGCGGGGTTTGCAAAATTTGACGGTATGTCCTTAGCCGTCATAGGCCACCAGAAAGGCAAGGGCACCAAAGAGCGCATACTCCGGAATTTCGGACAGCCCCACCCTGAAGGCTACAGAAAAGCCCTGAGGATAATGGGTCTTGCGGAAAGGTTTAATAAGCCTGTGCTTACATTTGTTGATACAGCCGGGGCGCTGTTGTAATCGGCGAAGGAGGCAGCGGCGGTGCGCTTGCTCTTGCCGTTGCAGACCGGGTGCTTATGTTGGAGCATTCCATCTACTCGGTTATTTCACCCGAAGGATGCGCGGCCATACTCTGGAAAAAGAACGGCAATGAACTGACTCAGGAAGGATTTGAAAAGGCGTCTGACGCCCTTAAGTTTACGGCGCAGGACTTGTTTGAATTCGGTGTGATAGACGAGATAATTTCTGAACCTGTGGGCGGGGCGCACAGGGACCTTAAAGAAACCGCCTCGGCCCTTGGCAAAGTCCTGAAAAAGCATTTCTCCGAATTGATTAAAAAACCGGTTGACGAACTCGTTGAGGAACGCTACGGAAAATTCAGGGCTATGGGAAAAACGGCGGAGGAAGAGGAATAAAAAGGCAGAGAAGGAATTCTTATTCCTTCTCTGCCTTTTTATTTTCTTCTTTTTTAGCCCTGTCTTCTTTTTTGCCCTTTTTCTCTTTTTTCTCAACCATGGAATCATAATCCACAAACTCAAGCACTGCCATATCCGAATTATCACCGGGCCTGACTCTGCTTCTTACAAGCCTCAGGTAGCCGCTCTGCCGGCCGGAAAGTTTAGGGGCGATTACATTAAAAAGTTTCGTGATTATATTTATGTTGGGAATTCTGGAAAGCGCAAGCCTTCTTGAATGCAGGTCGCCCTTTTTGCCGAGCGTAATTATTTTCTCGGCAAACCTTTTAGCCTCTTTGGCTTTTGCAGTTGTAGTTTCTATTTTAAGGTGCTCCAGCAGGGAAGTGACAAGCCCTCTTAAAAGCGCCTTCCTCTGGTTTGCGTTCCTGCCGAATCCCCGGCCCGATACTTTATGCCGCAATGTTATCCTCCCCCCTGCCGCTTCTGCAAGGCCTTCTGCATGGCATCCGTGTCTACCCGCATATTAAAATTAAGCCCCATCGCCACAATAACTTCCTTTATCTCGTTCAGGGATTTCCTTCCGAAATTTTTGGTTCTGAGCATCTCCTGCTCCGACTTCTGTACCAGGTCGGCAATCGTGTGGATATTTACATTTTTCAGACAGTTGGCAGAACGCACCGAAAGCTCAAGCTCATCAACACTCCTCAGGAGGTTTTCATTGAAAACAGGCGGGTCATCCGACCCCGCGCCCATAGCCTCTGATTCAGCAAACATTTCCTCTGATTCTTCTTCTATTGAAAATAGTGAAACATAATCGCTGAGTATATTTGATGCATGTGTAACCGCCCTCTGCGGAGTAATACTGCCGTCAGTCCATATCTCCATAATAAGCCTGTCATAGTCTGTCGCGCGGCCGACCCTCGCCCCCTCAACCCAGAAGTTAACCTTTCTTATCGGAGTAAAAATTGAATCCACCACAATAACATCCGCGGACTGATCTTCCTCTTTGTTTTTCTCAGAGGAGCAAAAGCCTTTTCCCCTTTTCACGGTCAGTTCCATTCTGAAGTCTACGTCCTTATCAAGAGTAGCTATATGCAATTGGGGCGTAAGCACCTCAAGATGCGCTCCGGTAGTTATATCCTTGCCTTTTACGTCCATAGGCCCTTTTACCTTGATTGAGACAACTTGAGGGACATCGGTGTACATCTTAAACCTGAGCTGTTTTACATTCAGCACTATATCAACAATGTCCTCCTTGACTCCGCGTACGGTGGAAAATTCATGAAGCACATTGCCGATTTTAACGGAGGTAACAGCGGCGCCCTCTATGGAAGACAGCAACACCCTTCTCAAAGCATTTCCGACGGTGGTTCCAAATCCTCTTTCAAACGCCTCGGCGTAAAGCTTTCCATAAGTGCCTGTAAGCGTCTCAGGGTCAAAATAAATCTTCTCAGGCAGTTGAAAGCCTTTTTTTCTTAAATCCATAAAATCCCCCTACTGTCTATATTTTATCTTGAATAAAGCTCAACTATTAATTGCTCGTGTACAGGCAATCCAATTTCTTCTCTTGCAGGCATATGCAGGATCTTGCCTTTTAAATTCTGCATGTCCGTCTCAAGCCATGAAGGAAGACCTCTGTGCTCTGCCTGACTTGCGTTTTCCTGTATAACCGATGCATCCTTGCTTGAAGCCGCGGGCTCTATAATATCGCCCGGTTTTACCAGATACGACGGAATGCTTACGCCCTTGCCGTTTACGGTAAAATGCCCGTGAGTAACGAGCTGGCGCGCCTGTCTCCTGTTTGATGCAAAACCCATACGGAAAACAACATTGTCCAGCCTGCGCTCCAGCAATTGCAGGAGATTGCTGCCGGCAACGCCCTTCATATGTTCCGCCATATAAAAATATCTCTTAAACTGCCTCTCTAAAACGCCGTATATTTGTTTTACTTTCTGTTTTTCCCTTAGCTGAAGCCCGTAGTCGGATAGTTTTCTCCGGCCCTGCCCATGCTGTCCGGGCGCATATTTCCTGCGCTCTATGCCGCATTTATCCGTGTTGCATCTGCTGCCTTTTAAAAAAAGTTTCTCGCCTTCCCACCTGCATTTTCTGCACAGCGCATCTCTGTATGTTGCCACTACACCCTCCTCCTTTTCGGGGGCCTCGTTCCGTTATGCGGCACCGGCGTCACGTCTTTTATAAGATTAATTTCAAGCCCTGTGGCCTGCAGCGCCCTGATGGCAGACTCCCGGCCTGAGCCCGGTCCCTTTACAAAGACATCAATCTGGCGCAGTCCCATATCCATCGCCTTTTTTGCGGCCGCTGATGCGGCTATCTGCGCCGCGTATGGCGTGCCTTTTCTTGAGCCTTTAAACCCATGCGACCCCGCAGACGACCAGGTGACTACGTTGCCGTTAGTATCGGTAATGGTAATTATCGTATTATTAAAACTGGCCTGTATAAAGGCCGAGCCTCCATGTAAAACCTTTTTGCCTTTTTTAACGCTCTTTTTCCTCTGGGACATTACGCCTCCTTCTTCCTGCTTACAACAGCCTTCCTCGGTCCTTTGCGGGTACGGGCGTTTGTCTTGGTCCGCTGTCCTCTTACAGGCAGTTTTGCCTTATGCCTCAGCCCTCTGTATGAACCTATGTCAAGAAGCCTCTTGATATTCGTGGCTACTTCGCGCCTTAAGTCGCCTTCAACCTTATAATCCCTGTCAATGACGGTCCTTATCTTTAAGGCATCGTCATCAGTCAGGTCCTTTACCCTCTTGTTCGGGTCAATGCCAGTCTCTTCAAGAATCTTCTGCGAGGTTTTTCTGCCTATGCCGAAAATACTCGTAAGCCCTATTTCAACTCTTTCATTTTTCGGTAAGTCAACGCCTGTTATTCTCACTTTATCTCCTTATAACTACAGTTATGCGTATCAGTCAACTGTTGACTGTTAACTGTCTTTCTATCCCTGCCTCTGCTTGTGTCTCTGATTGCTGCAGATAACTCTGACTACGCCTTTTCTTCTTACAATTTTGCACTTTGTGCATATCGGTTTTACTGATGAACGTACTTTCATTTCTAAACTCCTTAACTTTTAACTTTAGCTCTCTGCAACTTACCGCCGGTTACCTTATTGCTGTCATTCCCGCAGGTCTTAAGCGGGAATCCAGACATTTTTACAAGGAACTGGATTCCTGCCTACGCAGGAATGACAAAATTAAATGTATTTCAGGTCAATGACGTCATACGTTCTATTTAAACCTGTAAGTTATCCTGCCCTTGGTAAGGTTGTACGGAGACAACTCTATAGTGACCTTGTCGCCGGGCAGTATTTTGATAAAGTGCATGCGCATCTTCCCTGATACGTATGCCAGTATCTTCTGCCCGTTCTCAAGTTCAACCCTGAACATTGCATTAGGCAGTGTTTCTAATATTGTACCCTGAACTTCTATCGCCTCTTCTTTGGGCATATTAATCTTCCCTGTGGCAAAACCACAGGGAATCTAATGTAAGGATTAACTTCATCATCATATTCGCTCGCTTGACCACGGGAAATACGCTCGCTGTCCATTTTAAACTTGATATTATATTTTATAAGTCTAATTTAGTCAAGGCCTTGGGACCGTTTTTTGTAACGGCCACAGTATGTTCAAAATGAGCCGACAGGCTTCCGTCCTTTGTTACCGCAGTCCAGCCGTCATCAAGTATGGAAACCTCCCATGTACCCGCATTCACCATAGGTTCAATAGCTAAGGTCATACCCTCCATAATAGCCGCACCCATTCCCTCACGGCTGTTAGGGACAAAGTTGGGAATCTGCGGCTCCTCATGAAGCTCCCTGCCGATGCCGTGTCCCACAAAATTCTTTACAACGGAAAACCTGTTCTCCTCCACGTACTTCTGCACTGCAGAGGATATATCAAACACATAATTGCCTATTACGGCGCTTTCTATCCCTGCATTAAGCGCTTCCGCGGTAACCGCAATTAATTTCTTTGCTGTATTGCTTACATAACCTACGGGAAAGGTTGCCGCCGTATCTCCGTAGAAGCCTCTGTAATACACGCCCAGGTCCAGACTGACTATATCGCCCGGCTTCAGCCTGGTCATTGAAGGAATGCCGTGAACGACCTGTTCATTAACCGATGTGCAAAGGCTTGCAGGATAACCCCTGTACCCCTTAAACGCAGGCGCAGCACTTCTGGAAACTATAAATGACTCGGCAAATTTATCAAGCTCCATCGTAGTTATTCCCGGAGCTATCATCTTTCTTATCTCTTCCAGCGCCTCTGCCGCAATACGGCAGGCCTCCGCCATTCTCTCTATTTCATCCTGCGACTTAAGGACTATCAATGTTTAAAACCGTTATTAGTTATTCAATTAACAATTAACCTATAACAAATAACTAAGCTTTATCCTCTCCGGCCCCTGATCTTGCCTTTCTTTAAGAAACCCTCATAAGAACGGGTCACTAAATGAGACTCTATCTGTGAAATTGTATCCAGGGCCACACCTACAACTATCAACAAAGATGTGCCGCCGAAATAAAAAGGCACATTGAAATATTTCCCGAAAATGTCCGGCAGTATGCATATTACCGACAGATATATCGCGCCGCCGAAGGTGATTCTTGCAAGCACTCTGTAAATATATTCCGAGGTGCTCTGCCCGGGTCTTACGCCGGGGATGAACCCCCCGTGTTTTTTTAAATTATCCGCTATGTCAACAGGATTGAAAATTATTGCCGTATAAAAATACGCAAAGAAAAAAATCATGCCTACATAAAGCATTGTGTAAATCAGATTGCCCGGAGAAAGCTGTTTCGCCACGGACTGAACCCACGGAATGGCAATAAAACCGGCAATCGTGGCGGGGAACATTATTATTGATGATGCAAATATCGGAGGAATAACGCCTGAACTGTTTACCTTAAGCGGCAGATGCGTGCTCTGTCCGCCGTAAACCTTCCGGCCCACAACTCTTTTTGCATACTGCACCGGTATCTTTCTCTGCCCCCGCTCAACAAATATTATTATCCCGACAACCGCAACCATTATAACTATCAAAATAAGCATTAAGATTAGATTAAGCTCGCCTGACTTAACAAGCCTTACTGAGTTAATTACGGCATTCGGAAAACGCGCTACTATGCCGGCAAAGATAATCATTGATATGCCGTTGCCGATTCCCCTCTCAGTTATCTGTTCTCCAAGCCACATGATGAAGGCCGTCCCTGATGTCAGGGTTATCATGGTCATAAGCCTGAAACTCCAGCCCGGCGACTGGACAAACGCGCCCTGATTCATGCTCTCAATGCCTGTTGCAATTCCGAATGACTGGATAGCGCTTATAACCACAGTGCCGTACCTTGTGTACTGCACTATTTTTTTCCTTCCGCGCTCGCCTTCCTTGGCCAGCTTCCCGATTGCAGGGACCACTACGGTAAGAAGCTGGAGAATAATTGAGGCGCTGATGTAGGGCATTATGCCGAGGGCAAAAATCGTTAATCGGGACAGGGCGCCGCCGGAGAACATGTCAAAAAAGCCCATGAGGGCGCCGCCCCTTTCCATAAGGAACTTGCTTAATTCCTCTCCGTTAATCCCCGGGGTCGGTATGTGAGCGCCGATTCTGTAAACAGCCAGCAGGGCGAATGTAAAGAGCAGTCTGTTTTTGAGTTCGGCTATTTTAAATATATTTTGAAAGCCGGTAAAAATTGCCATGATATTAAATTTGTTCTCCTATTATATAAAATTCTTGCTGTTTATAACACTGAAACAGTGCTGCCTATCTTTGCCAATGGCTCGTCATTGAGATAAACATACTCATTTGTTATCGTCCCTGTATTCGTGGACTCAGCTATCAGCATACCCTGCCGGTCATAGTGGAATATTGTTGTCTGTCCATCAACTGTCTTCTTTACCCTCTGTCCATTGCCGTTGTAAGTGTATTCACCAGTTGTGACTCCGCTTTCCACAGCTTTTATTAATCTCTGGTTCTGATTGTAAATGTACTGCCTGCTGTTGTCTGAAATTGTGTTTCCATTATTGTCATAAGTAAAGTTAAATGTTTTTTCTCCTATACCGGAAACAAGTCTGTTAGCATTGTATAAATAATTTGTTAATCCTGTAGCTGTTGTTTCTGTTTGTCTATTGCCTGCACTGTCGTATGAGCAATTCTCGCCATCGTTTTCATGCTCATTGTCTTCACCTTTCAATTTTGTGGACAAAATCCTGATGCATTCTAAAACAAGCAAAAATGCAAATAGTCTCTGCATAAAGAGAACTGCATGAATTTTATGTATGTCATTGCGCCTCATCATTTTATAGAACCGTCCCATTTCTCCGTCCATTTCTCCATATTTGCCGGTAAATCAACATTGCCCTTTCTTAGACCCCCTCTATCGGGATTATTTTCCCATTTCCATTCATTAACTAAAGTTATGACCATGAAAATGGCAAATGGGATTATAATAACAAGCCAAACTTTCTTTTTTTTAAAAAAGTACGTGAAGCATAATATTCCTGATATCATTCCAGTCAAACAATATAAAAAACCAAACAATGATAGTGGCAGATTAACGATTGCCGCTGGCATCAACATTCCATAGAATAAGAATAGAGCAACACCTAAGGGAATTAAAATTATCCGAAATATTATCGAACCCATGAAAGTCAGCAATGAAGCACGAGTAATTACTTTTTTCATTTCATTAATTTCTTTACAGACCCTTCTCCGATG
>JACQZD010000224.1 GCA_016207865.1 Nitrospirota bacterium | reverse complement strand
TAACTATTGGAAGGCAGTCAATTTTTTCAAAGTTTTGTTTCAACTGTGTATTCAGCGGGAAATCACTGCCTTTAGGCAGGAGTATCGGGATTATGACATAGCCTCTTGCGTCAAACTTGTCCCTGAACATTTTTGGGAGCGAGCCGATACTGCTTGCATATAAACGGCCCTCTTCAGCGATAGGATAAAAATATTTGACAGGAGTCCCTTCGTTTCTATAAAACTCAGGATACCACATGCCGAACTTCCACAGAGGAGAAAGGGTAAGACGGAAGCTGTTGTTTCCGGCAGCGGCATCCATGTACAGCACATCGTCTCTCAGCCGTTCAATGCCAAAACCATAAAAACCCAAAAAACCTGGATTATCTCCGAAGGCAAGATAAAAGCTCTTTGGTTTTAAGACCTTTGAGATGTCCTTTATCCAGTTATATGCGGTGAAGTAATTAGAGAGGGACGATTTTTGAATTGCCACCGGGACATAAACAGCCTGAAAAATAATTAATCCTGAGGCAATAGTTATGGCTATAAGAGAGGAACGGGCCTTAATTTTTTCATAACATTTGTATAAGCCTGCACCGGCAAGAATCCCTGCGATAGGAATAAGCTGAAGGAAATACGGGCTGATAATAAACAGGTCATTATAAGTCGGTTCTTTCTGCCCTATGGTCATTTTGGCAAGGAGCACCCATATCATCAGCGAAATAAAGATATAGCCAAAGACCTTTTTGTATTTGAGCAGGCTTACTATGCCTATTGATGCAAAAAGCCACATGACAGGATGTACTTCGGATGACAGGATTAATCCGATATTTTTTATGGAATAAAGCCAGCGTATAGTGTAATTGGAAGTGCCTTCAATAGTCTTAAGAGTGCCGCCTGAGTAATCAACTCTGAAAAAGACCGCAAGAAAGTCCCTGAAAGAATGGACCTCCGAATAATCAATAAAGGTATTTACATGACTCCTTATGTACAGGTAAAGATAAACGGAAAACCCTGTAATGAATAAAAGAATGCTTAGCGTGATTGTGCCAAAAGGAATATCTTTTCTCCTGACAAAAACCGCGTAAAGCAGGGGAATGAGCATGAATCCGACTGTATGATGATTGCCCATGCCAAGCCCTAAGATAAAAGATGAGATTAATATGCTTCTGAAGGAATCGTCTTCTTTTACGGCCCTTAGCCCGAGGTAGAAGAGAAGAACGATTAAAAATGTATTTAACGTATAAACCTCTGCCTTTGAAGACTCAAGGATGAAGTTGGGTGAAGCCAAAACAACAAGTGACGCAACAATGCCTGCGGCATAATTTTTTGTCAGGTAAAAGGCTGTCATGTAAGACAGCAGAACAGTCAGCGCCCCGAAAACAGCGCACACGAGATTGACCTTAAATGCAATGTTTCCAAGCGGGATGAAAGTCAGAAACTTTCCAAGCAGTAAGAATAGGGGATAACCGGGCGGATGCGTTGAACCCATGGAATATGATGAAGCGGTAAAAATACCGCTGTCGCCGACATAAACGTTTGGGGATAAGGAATATAAAAGTATTAAGGAGAAAGAAAGCAAGAATAATAAAAGCCTGGGGAAGACAGCTTCCCCAGGCTTGGAATCACAATAAGTCGCCACTAATCAGAATAAATACTTTTTGCATGAATAACAACGCTGCCGTTGTCCCTTGCAGTTATTGAGATGGCGGTTGTGCCTGACATAAGACACTGAATCCTGCCGGCAGTAGCCGCTGTATCACAGAGAGCTCCGACGCCTGCCCATGGGGATGTTCTGTTCAGACCCGTAGAACCCTGCGCTGTTACATATTGGGTGCATACGCCAGTTGTAGACAGTACGGAATTTGTCAAATCATTGGTGTTGTCAATAGTGCCATCACCGTTAGTGTCATTTTCCCTTAAATTTGCACCTGTGCCTGTTTTCAAAGATGAATTAAGCCATGCCTGAAGTTCAGGCTCTGAGGCTGATGCAGACCTTGTGACAGCGCCCTTTCTGGACCGTTCCTGCATGCCGAGATATCCGGGTATTGCTATAGCAGCAAGGATACCTATGATTGCAACGACGATGAGCAGTTCAATAAGGGTAAAGCCTTTTTGCTCTTTTAAATTATTTACTGCCTTAAACATTACCTTTCCTCCTTTTCTGAATTAAATTATTAAATCACAGGTCGTTAACGACCTGTGTACAAGCTCGCGCCTTTTTTCGGGTGGTCTCACCTCCTTTTAAATTACCTTATTAAAGTATAGTCATTTTATATATTATGTCAAGTTTTTTCGTATATGTTTGACTTAAGAATACCATGCTGGGAAATAAAGTTAATGTGACAGAAATCACATAATCGGTATTTTTTTAAAGAAGGCGGGTTTAAGGAGGATATATCTGTTGTCCAGAATTTCAATCTCCTCCCCCTTTAAAAACCTGCTTATAAGGCGAGTTACGGTTTCTCTTGAGACAGAGGCATACCCTGCAATATCCTCATGGGTGAGTTTTAAAGAGATGATAGTCCCTCGCATATCTTTTACCCCGTACTGCGAACCGATAAGATTAAGAATCGCCCTGACCCTTTGTTCGGCTCCGGCAAAACGCGACACCTTAAGCATCAGCCAGGCCTCCCTCAATCTCAGGCAAAGCATCGGGACAATCTCTTTTAGGACTTTAGTGTTTTTTAATAAATGTTTCTCAAAGTCCTCTTTTGTTACTATCCAGACGTCTGAATCCTCCATTGCAATAACAGTGGCAGGCGCGGTTTTCCCGTCAAGAAAAGACATCTCTCCGAAGAAAGAGCCTTTTTTGCGGATTGCGAGTATCTGTTCTTTTCCCTCAACGCTCGTCTGCACGACCTTTACCATGCCTGAATAAACGATATACATGTAATTATGCGTATCTTCTTCCAGCAGGATTATCTCGTTTTTTGAAAAATGTTTTTTCTGGAAGATTTGTTCCAGGCCGGAGAGTTCTTCATCTGAAAGGCAGGCTAAAAACGGGATGGTTTTTATAATGCTGTAAGACTTGGATTCCATATGTACACTAATTATGCAATATTGCAAAGTATTCGGCAAGTGCGGGGCCCCAGCCGTTATGGGGCAGTTGACAAGAGGAGCTTTATCAATTAATTTAATCCCATGGCGTACTTCCTGCTGAAAAGGCTTTTGCTGATGGTGCCCATGATCATAGGCATTACGCTTATCACCTTTATAATCATACACCTGGCCCCGGGCGGGCCTGCCGAGATTCAGGCGGAGATGAGCTTAAAGGCATCTGCGCAGGCAATTGAGAACTTAAAAAGGCTTTACGGGCTGGATAGACCCCTGCATGTGCAATACATAGACTGGCTCAGGAGATTTATATCTTTTGATTTTGGAACCTCTTTTGTTGACGGCAGGCAGGTCCTTGGAAAAATCACAGAACGGATTCCAATAACATTAACCATAAATGTCATATCCCTGTTTTTAATATTTCTCATTGCCCTTCCGCTTGGGATTTTCTCCGCGGTTAAGCAGAACTCCTTATTTGATAAAATCACAACGGTCTCGGTATTCATCGGCTTTTCAACGCCGCATTTCTGGCTCGCGCTGCTTTTGATGATTTTATTCAGCGTTAAGCTCGGATGGCTCCCCATATCAGGCCTGCAGAGTCTTGATGTGAGCGATATGAACCGGCTGGAGCTTTTCATGGACAGGGCGCATCATCTCATACTGCCGATTTTCGTCGGCTCTTTCGGAGGTGTTGCAGGGTTAAGCCGTTACAGCCGTTCAAATATGCTTGAGGTGATAAGGCAGGATTATATAAAAACCGCCAGGGCAAAAGGGCTTAAAGACTCAGAGGTGATTTTTAAACATGCCTTCCGCAATGCCTTAATGCCGGTTGTCACCATCCTCGGGCTTTCGGTTCCGGGGCTTATCGGCGGAAGCGTAATAATTGAAACCCTGTTTTCCATTCCGGGCATGGGACAGCTTTTTTATTCATCTGCCATGTCAAGGGATTATCCTGTAATAATGGGGATACTCGTTATCGGGGCGTTTCTGACGCTTGTCGGCAACCGCCTTGCAGACATCGGGTATGCGCTTGTGGACCCGAGGGTGAAGATTGGGGGAAAAGGATGAAGGTTGATGGATGAAAAGTGAGAAGAGGGGAAAGGTTGAAGGTTGAAAAGGACCGATGAGGCTGTTTAACGTTATTTGGAGAAGATTCCGCAGAAACAAGCTGGCCCTGCTCAGCGCCGTGATAATTATTTTTCTGATAATTATTTCTTTGTCAGCGCCGCTTATCGCCCCTTATGACCCTGCGGATATAGATATTTCCAATGTGCTTTCTCCGCCGAGCGGAGCGCATCCCCTCGGGACCGATGACCTCGGAAGGGATTTGCTGTCAAGGATGATCTGGGGCAGCCGCATATCGCTGTCAGTTGGTTTTGCGGCTGTAGGCATTTCAATAATTACAGGCATAATTGTCGGCGCTATTGCCGGTTATTACGGCGGATGGATTGATACTGTGCTCATGCGGTTTGTTGATATAATGCTTACATTCCCCACATTGTTTTTGATACTTGCAGTTATCGCAATCATGGGTCCCGGCATTTTTTTAATTATGCTGATAATAGGCTTGACAGGGTGGATGGATGTTGCAAGGCTTGTCAGAGCTGAGTTCCTGACTTTAAAAGAGCGCGACTTTGTCTGGGCTGCAAGGTCCATAGGCGTAAAGGATGCGGGTATTATCTTCCGCCACATTCTGCCGAATGCCCTGGCCCCTGTTTTCGTCGCTGCAACTATGGG
>JACQZD010000223.1 GCA_016207865.1 Nitrospirota bacterium | reverse complement strand
CTGCTCTTCGCCAAGTCTCCTGATTCTGTCTGCGGCTTCCTCATTGGTTGTAAAGTGAAGATGCGATAGTTTCGTCATGGCGTGCCTCACGCTGTCGTCAAGCGCCCCGCCTTCTGTAACATCTCCTCCTTCAATATGCGCAACCGGAATCCTCATCTGGCTCCCCGCGATAACCGCGGCAAATCCTTCAAACCTGTCGGCATAAACCACCAGAAAATCCGGTTTCAGTTTTTCCAGAATCCTGCTCAGATTTATTATTACAGACCCGATTGAAGATGCGTTCGTCAGTAATTTATCTCCGCTGAAATCAACCCTTACTTCTTTATAAACTTTAAAGCCGTCCGCCTTTATCTCCTGTTTTGAATAACCGAAATTTTCATCAAGATGAGCACCCGAGACAAGGAGGTAAGACTTTAGCGCAGGATGCTCATTTATTGCCTTTATTACCGGATAAAGAAGCCCATACTCTGCCCTGTTGCCTGTAAAAATCGCTATCCGCCTCATCTGCGCGCCTCAATAATATGCCTCATAGTCTTTATAACCCCTTCTTTAATATCTACCCTCGGCACCCACTCGCAAAAACCCGGAGGGAGCGGCTTTCTCTTCGGTATATTGCTTTTTATGCTGTATTTTTTTATCTTGGCAAGTTCTTTTTCCTCAAATAAAACGCCTGATTTAAGCGCTTCCTCAACTATTATATTCGCCACTTCATATAATGAAACGCCCTCCATGCCCTGCGCCTCGCAAATATTGGTAATTTTTGAATTCTGCAGGATATGGCATATGACATCAACTGCATCATCAATATATAAAAACGGTATCCTGACTTCGCCCTCAAATTTTACCGGATACTCGCCTTTTAAAGCCCTTGCGATAAAATCCTGCACCGCTGTTCCCTCTCCCTGACCGGGTCCGTAGATATTTGAAAACCGCACAATGTTCACAATTACATCAGTGATTTTTGATGTGGTCTGAAACCATAATTCCGCGATGTATTTACTAATAGTGTAGGGGTCCTTTTCAGAAATAACGTCTGTGTTTGACACCCTTATTGAAGACGCAAAAACTATATTTTTCACCCCGCTTCTCCTTGCCGCCTCCATTAAAGATGATGATGTGAGGATATTTGACATAAACGCGCCGTAAGGATTGCCCAGGCACGCATATCTTGCGCTCATTCCCGCCAGATGAACTATTGCATCCACATCCTCAAGGTTTTGTTCCAGTAAATCAATGTCGTTAATGTCAAACCTCGTGAATGTGTAGCCCTTGACTCCGTCAAAGCCCGATGGGAATGCCTCGTTGTCCGGGAAAAAGGTATCAAATAACCTGACATTTACCCCGTCAGCTAAAAGGCGGTTGGTCAGATGACGGCCTACAAAACCGCAGCCGCCTGTTATGGCAACAGTCTGCAAAAGCTCTTCCCCAAAAAGTCCCCTATTGAACATTGCGAGAAACGGGATTGCTCGCCTGTCATTGCGATGTCCCGATTTATCGGGGCAGAAGCAATCGCGCATTTGCAAGAAAAGATTGCCGCGCTCTCCCGACCAGTCGGGTTCACTCGCAATGACCCTCTACTAAAAGTGTTTGTATTAATAAACATCTTCCCAGCTAAGCGTCTGGTCGGCGCTTATATTTTTCTTTGCTTTTTTGCCGATAACTTTGTTCAGTTCACTGGCAGGTATTCCGCTTCCCGGCCTTTTTACCCAGACCGCACCCTTAGTGATTACAGTTTCAGCCGGAATATTCTTAAGCGACACAACACTTTCCCTGAAAAGCTGCTGCAGCCCCTTTTCGCCTTCTGTCAGCGTTTTACTGCCTTTTAAACCATTTTCAATCGCCCTTATCCCCTTGACTAAATCAGCTAATTCATCAGGCTCTATTGAAGACTGCTGGTCAGGTCCGGGCCATTTTCTGCTTGCCGTAAAATGCTTCTCAACAGCGCAGGCACCGAGAGTGACTGCGGCAAAGGCCATGTAATTTCCCTGGCTGTGGTCGGAAAATCCTACGGGGATTTTAAATCTGTCCTTATATTCACTGATTGTTTTAAGAAATACATTCTTGTATTCAGCGGGATATTGAGAAGTGCATTGCATAATCATTAGGGGAATGCCTTTTGACTTGAGCATGTTAACCGTTGTCTCCGCTTCATTAACAGTACTCATGCCAGTTGAAATAATCATCGGTTTTTTCTTTGACGCCGCATACTCAAGAAAAGGCATGTTTGTAAGCTCGCCTGAGCCTATTTTATATGCATCCACCCCCACTTTTTCCAAAAGGTCCACGGCCTCTTTTGAAAACGGCGTGCTCAGAAAAATTAGTCCTTTTTTTACGGCATGCTCTTTAAGTTCAAAATGCTGGTCCAGCGTCAGTTCCATTCTTTTAATCAGGTTAAACAGGGATTCATTGAGGTAAACTGCCGTATCCGAAACATTTAGCATCTCTTTGTCCGCAAGATGCGTCTGAAACTTTATGACATCCGCGCCTGCATCCGCCGCAACATCAATAAGGTCATGCGCCCTTTTAATATCACCGTCGTGATTTATTCCCGCCTCGGCGATTATCAGCACCGGCTCGCCAGCCCCTACTGCTTTTTTTGAAATCATCATTTTGTCCATTTCAATCCCCCTGAGTTTTTAATAAATTTCAAATTCCAAAATCCAAATTCCAAATGAAGATCAAATATCAAAACCCGAATGACAAACCATTGACATGTCTGGACTTTGAGCTTTGACCTTTGACATTTTCAGTTATTATTTCCCCAGAATCTTTTTTTCGTAAAGTCTCTCAACCATAATAAACTGGTCTTCGGTATCTATATCGTAACTTTCTTCCTCAGGCATAGGGAATAAGTACGGGTCACCGGGGTTGTTGGGCCAGGGCTTGAGGTTTTCAATCATATACTGCCGTTCGTAGATGTGAAACGCGTGCGCCGCTTCATAGAGCCATTCCGAAATCTTAGTATCAACTAAGGCGTCTTTATTTGTCACCGAATAACCGTCTGGCGTATAAAACCACCCCCGTTTTCTGACAACGGATGTAAGAGAATTATTTTCAATTGATAAAAACGCATTTAACGCGTCATAAATTGTTTTAACCTTCAGAAATGGATGCGAAGGATTTATCCACATCACCCATTTAGTGTGGATCTGATGCAATGCCTCAAAAATTTTCACCGGGTCTGACGATGACAGCGATGATTCAGCGCTCCTGTGGATAATTGTTATATTTTTCAGCTTTTGCGCCTTTTCAATAAATTCCTCTTCATACGCCCCGAGGTAAACATTGTAATCCGTTATCTCCTTAATCTTGTTAAGGCAGATCTCATAAAGCGTGGAATTTGCAAAAGTCCTGAGCATTTTGTTTTTGCATCTGCT
>JACQZD010000057.1 GCA_016207865.1 Nitrospirota bacterium | reverse complement strand
TCGGGACATCACCTATTAAACCTACCGTAATACCGGCTCCGGTCTGACAACCGAAACGCGTAAAGAAACTGCCTGACAGAGATATAGCTCCTCCTGTTGGTGGGTCTATCATTGGTATCTTTTTCACCCACCCCTCAATTGTAAAGGCTCTGTTAACCATACTGGGAACACTGTTTGCAAGGCTTATATAATATCGTTTAGCATAATCAAGAGACCCATCGGCGCCCGCATCATGATCTGTTCCAGCGTCTGCGCCATCAGGCCCAAAATCATCCCGCAGCACCGGGCTGAAATCAACCGCATAATCCCCGGCATCAGGCAGAGCCACTTTATTCTGAGGGCCTGCGCCGCAGCTTGCCAGAAAAAACCCCGCAGTTGTCAAAATAAAAATACCCGCAATAAGGAGCAATAATTTTCTCTTATAACTGAATAACCTCGTCATAATTACACCTTCCCCCCTTGATTAATTTATTAAAACTCAAAAAGTATAAGGCATTATCTTTTAAGATGTCAAGCATTAAAAAATTTATGTTTTATGCCTGTCTAATGAGAGGGTGAATCACCTCTGAAGATTGACTGCCTAATGCTTTTTTATCTGTATCTATGATGCTTATTTATTCCTCTGGTGTTTGGTCTTTTTGAGGAGCTTTTTATGTTTATGTTTGCTCATCTTTTTCTTCCGCCACTTTACAACGCTGCCCATTCACTCACCTCCTGTTTTAATAAAGAATGATACATGATACAGGATTCAAGATACAAGATGCAAGGTAAAGGCATATATGTTTGAAAAAGCTTTAGTGCAACACCTCTGACCATGCCATGCTGCGATTTCTAAACAACCAAACTTTTTAAGAGAAAACCTTTCAACGCTTTGCAGTATGGCATCTAAAAAACTTGTTGCTTTCTAAAGATTTTGAGGGCATATGTGCCTTTACCTGACATGCGATTCGGAATTTACCTTACGGTATTCCTTCACCTGATGCATGAAGGCCTCAAGCTGTATTGCAGAGCACGTTGTCTCCGCTCCGTCATAAGCAACGCTGAGGCAGGGAATCTCGTAATCCTGCTGAAAACCCTTCAGCATTGCGCTTACAATAGTTCCGGGCATGCAGCCGAAAGGCATGGCGCTTATTATCCCTGAGGCGGAGTTTTTCACAAAATCCACTGCCTTGCCCATGCTCAAAATCGCCTCGCCTTCAAAAGACTTATGAAGGTAGGGCGAAGCGTTTTTAAGTATTTCACCGGTATCGGGCTCTTTAAGGGTTTTAAGAAAGCCTTTAAACCCGGCTGAATATTTGTGTTCAATTCTCTTCTGGACAAACCTTGTAATAAAAATGCTCATAACCTCTGATGCCGTATTCTTTGAGAAGAAATTATTTTTTAGTTTTCTTGCCGCTTTGTGCAAGGCCATCAGGTTAATGTAATAAAGCCATTCTTCTACCGGCGCCAGCCAGACCTCGCCGCCGAGGGCTTCTATTTTGCCAATGAGATTTTCATTTGAAAAAGAGTTGTGCCTGACAAATATCTCTCCGATAATGCCGATAAGCGGTTTTCTGTCAGAGGTTTTTTGTATCCCGGAAAATACCTTTTTCATATCTTTTAAAAGTTCGGGCATGACGCCGTTGCGGCTCTTGACGCCCCTGCTGATTTTTGTCAGATATTCCTGATATATGCCGTTGCTTTCGCCTTTACGGATTTCATACGGTCTTGTTTCATGAAGGCATTTCATAAGCAGTTCTGTTGCAGTAACGCCTTTCCACGCCTGTTTTGTAAAGTCTTTGCCGATTATGCCTAATTCCGCATAGAAAGAAACATCCTGATTAGGCGCAAATATCGGGACTTGAGGGAATCCCAATTCATTCAGCACAAGCCTGTGAAAAATATTATACTGCCCAAACCTGCAGGGACCACTGCCTGACGGCATGAAAAAAGCAGCTCTTGAAGGATTAAAGTCTTTGGACCGCACCTTTTTTACCATATCGCCAGTTGTAACAGCGCACGGGTAGCATTCCTTTCCCGATACATAGCGTCTTCCGGTTTTCACTGTTTCAGCATCAGGCACATCCAGCACTTCGGCGTCAAGACCGCATGACTCAAAGGCAGAGGCAATGGCAAATGCATGGTCCGACATCCGAGGAATATAGACAATACGGGAGGCATGGGGCGTAAAATGCGGGGAAATTGCCGGCAGAGAGCGATTGGCAATTGGTTTTTCACTAAGAGATGACTGTTCACGGCTAACTGCATTTATATTGTTTTCTATACTGTCAAGAAATGCCTCGCATCTGGTAATTACTCCTGCGTCTGCGCTGTGCTCGTCAATCTCTATTTGAAGAAAAGGTTTGCTTCCCACAGTCTCTTTAAAATACCTGTGGATAAAAGAATCGGGACCGCAGGAAAAATTGCCGATATATAAGGCAAAAAGGGCGGGATTGCCCCTGATTATTTTTGCCGCTTTTAAAATGTTCTGCCCCGACCGCCAATACATATTGGGCCATGTTTTTGTTATATCAATGTCCTCAATCGGCAGGTAATCCATAGGGATGGAAAAAACACCAAACCCTGATAATTTTTTCGGAATATCAAGGTTTATGCCGGAATCAAAAGCATTATATGAGCGTCCCAGTATGACAATTGTTTTACCGCTGATATTGTTTAATACTTCATTTCCCCGGCTCTTTACCGCAGAAACAAACTGTTTCTGAGACTCTTCCGCCTTTTTAAGCGCATTTTTAATACGACGCACCGTGATTTTGTACGGCTTTAATGTTCTGTAAATCTCCTTAGTAAAATAATCCGTTCCGAATTCTGTATTTATTACAGGGCTGAGGAATTTTAATTTTCCGGACAAAACGGCATCTATCCCGCTGAAGGCCGTTTTTGCAATATAAGGCATTGTCTGAACATACGGGCAGGCAAAAGACCGCACGGCATCGTGTGAAGAATTGAGGTTGATAAAGCTCGGAATTAAAATGGCGTCAACATTCTTATTAATTAAATTTTTTATATGGCCGTGCGCAGCTTTATGGGGGAAACAGCTTTCAGACAAAATGCTTTCTACTCCCATGTTTATTATCTGCCTGTTTGTCTTATCGGAGAGTTCCACTTCAAATCCAAGCTCCCATAAAAGAGTACTCCAGAAAGGAAGGAACTCGTGGAAAAAGAAAATCCTCGGAATGCCGATACGAATGCGTTGAGCGCCTGCCGGCCGGTAGGCACGGTTCAGCGTTAAGCGTTCAGCGTTTTTATTATTTGATTCATAACTCTTAACTTCCAACTCTGCACTTTTCACTCTTAACTCTTCACTTATTACGCATAACGCATTACGGTAGGTTGAGTGTGCTTTTAAAAGCAGTTCTTCACGTTCCGCAAATAAGTCCGGGAATGGCAGAGGCTGAGTAAGTTTTTGCCTGCGTTTTACATCGTATTTTTCACATCTGCTTCCATAAAAGAGGGGGTCTTTTTCACCCTCAATATGAACGCTGTTTATCTCGCAAAGGTTTTCACAGCCCCTGCACTCAAAAGACTTTATCCGATAGGGCCTTTTTGAAAGATCAAAACCCTTGAACTTAGAAGCGCGTTGAGCGTTCAGCGTTAAGCGTTCAGCGTAAAAAGATTGTTGTTCATGCTTTAACTCATAACTCATAACTCTTAACTCTTCACTGTCTTTCATGTATTTTTTTGCGATAAGCGCCATGCCGATTGCGCCTGTTACATCATGATGGGGCGGTATGAAGATTTGCTTATTTAAGTATTTTCCAAAGGCCGCCATGACGGCCTGATTAAAAGCGACTCCGCCCTGAAAAAATATTTTTTCACCTATCCTTCTGTCGCCCACCACCCTGTTAATGTAATTTTGCACAATTGAATATGAAAGCCCTGCGACAAGATCCTCTTTGGAAACTCCCCGCTGCTGTTTTGACAGCAGTGAGCTTTCCATAAAGACAGTGCACCTTTCTCCCAAGGAACACGGCCGCTGTGACTTAAAGCCCAAAGCACTGAATTCTTCCTTTATGGATATCCCGAGTTTCTCCGCCTGCTCTTCAAGGAATGAACCCGTGCCGGCGGCGCAGGCCTTGTTCATTTCAAAGTCAACAATCACCCCGTCTTTTAGTGAAATATATTTTGAGTCCTGCCCGCCGATTTCAAATATGGTATCAACCTCAGGGTCTGCCGCTATCGCCGCCGTGGCCTGCGCGGTAATTTCATTTTTAACAATGTCCGCCCCGACAAAGTCGGCAATCATATATCTGCCTGAACCCGTAGTCCCGACGCCGAGAATTTGAACCTTGTCTCCAAGTTCACGCCCTATTTCATCAAGCCCCTGCCGCACTGCCTCAATAGGCCTTCCGGCAGTCATCAAATATCTTTTTGCAAGAAGCCGCCCTTCCTCATCAATAACGGCAAGGTTAGTGCTTATTGAACCAATGTCTATGCCGAGATAAGCGTTGAGCGTTGAGCGTTCAGCGTTCAGCGTAAAAGGCGATAAGTCTTTATCGGTTAACTCATAACTCATAACTCTTAACTCTTCACTGTTGTTAGACAGCGGCTCGTGCTCTTTTTCTTCGTTTCTCTCTGCAGTAATAAACTGCCTGAGTTTTTCAATATCAAAGACATTTTTCCTGCCTCGTTCAATATCGCTGAGAGCCGCCCCTATTGCAGGCATCAGCGCATAATGTTCGGGGATGAGCAGCTGTTCAATATTAAAAATTTCTTTTATAGCCCTAATGACGCCCTTGTTTGCCGCCACTCCGCCTTGAAAACTGACAGGTTTGGCAATTTCCGTGTTCTTGCATATACTGCCCTTAAAATTTCTTGCAACGGCAAAACAGAGGCCTGTAACGATGTCTTCAACCGGAGTTGCTATCTGCTGCAGGTGTATCATATCGGACTTTGCGAAAACACTGCACCGTCCTGCAATTCTCGGAGGGCTTTTGGAATTTAAGGCAATCCTGCTGAATTCTTCAATGCTGAGTCTCAGTCTTTCAGCCTGCTGGTCCAGGAATGAGCCTGTGCCTGCGGCGCAGACTGAATTCATGGAGAACCCCTTTACTTTGCCGTTTTCAAGCAGGATAAGTTTTGAATCCTCGCCGCCCATCTCTATGATGGTTCTGGCTGAGGGGAAGAATTTTTGGTTTGAATAACTCTGGGCCACTATCTCATTTACAGGCTCAATGCCGAAAACCTGCGAGATGAGTCTGCCTGCCGAACCTGTTATGCTTAAAAAATGCGCGCTGACGGTTTCGCTGAGAAGGTCATAGGCAGCAGTCAGGGGCTTTCCCTTGTGGCGGACATATTCAGACTTGAGAACATTGCCGCCGGCATCCAGAATAACAAGCTTTACGCTTACCGAGCCGGCATCCAGACCGGCAAAAAAAATACCATCCTTGTTCATTGCCGCAGCTCCGATTTAAATATAGTTAACGTTATGACATGTCTTATGATTGCTTCTTCCCGAACAGTCGGGAAGAAGCAATGACGCTTCTCGCTTCTCAGCGCCTATTACTTACTTCGCATGCTTTTCCTTTTCCTTTTCGTAAGCCTCTTTGCCTGCCTCAATGGCAGTGGCGATCAAAGACTTCTTTTCCTCAACAAATCCCTTGCCGTGTTCCACAGCAGATGAAACCTTTTCTTTTATATGACTTGCATAATCCGCTGCTTTTTCTTTGGCGTCCGATGCCAGGTCTTTAATCTTCTGCCGCGTCTCCCGGCCTGATTGCGGAGCCATAAGCAGGGCAATACCCGCGCCGACAACACCTCCAAGCACAAAAGCCAAAAGCACATTGCCTGTCGTACAGCTTCTCTCTTCACTCATTTCCTCTACCTCCCTTTCTTAAGTAAATGTGTAATCAGGCGCCCGGCCTGTTACGCATTACTTGTTACGGTTTTACTCATCACGTTTTTTTAAAAGCCCTTTGGCTAAAACGCCGAGGGCGGTTTTTATGCCGATGCCGAGACTTGCGGTCTTAACGGTGACAGATAAGCCGGTACGCTTGATTAAATTATTTACCTCGTCAACCATTGCGCCTGTCTCTCCTACCGCTGATGTAAGGCGCTGCACGTTTTTTACGGAATCTTCAATCCTCGCTACAGTCTTGTTTATATGTTCTGCGCTCTCTCTAATCTCCGAAAGAAGCGGATTCAAATTTTCCTGCGTGGTCTTAAGAAAATCCTCAACCGCCTTTGCCGTCTTCTTGATTTGCAGAATTGCAGGTATCCAGAACACTATCATAATAACGGATATCAGCACCAATGCTATTGTTGAAATTATCTCTGTCAAATTATTCCCCCTTTTCTTTTTTGGTCTCCGCCCTGTCGGCAATAATCTTTTGCGTAAGGTGCGACGGGACCTCTTCATAATGGGAAAACTCTACCGTATACATGCCGCGGCCGCTGGTCAGGGAATTAAGCTGGTTTGCATATGTCAGCATCTCGGCCATCGGGACCAGCGCTGCAATTCTCTGGTTGCCGCCTGCCTGCGGCTCCACGCCCTGGACCTTTCCACGCCTTCCGTTCAGGTCCCCTATTACACCGCCAAGCCCTTCGTCAGGAGTAATAATCTCTGCTTTTAGGATAGGCTCCAGAAGAACCGGCCTTGCGCTCTGGGCGGCTTTTTTAATGGCCATTGAACCGGCAATTTTAAATGCCATTTCAGAGGAATCAACTGTGTGATAGGAGCCGTCATAGACTGTAGCCCTGAGGTCTACCACCTGAAATCCCGCCAGTATGCCTTCGTGCATGGCTTCAATAAGGCCCTTTTCAACCGCCGGAATATACTGCCTCGGAATTACCCCCCCGACTATTTTATCTACAAATTCAAACCCAGAACCCTTAGGCAAAGGCTCTATCTCAATCCAGCAGTCTCCGTACTGCCCCCTTCCGCCTGACTGCTTTTTGTATCTGCCCTGCGCTTTTGCATGCACCTTAATAGTTTCCTTATAGGGAATTTTGGGAGTTTTCATCAAAACTTCAACACCAAATTTTCTCTTTAATCTTTCAAGGGTAATCTCAAGATGCATCTGCCCCATGCCTGAAAGGATCATTTCCTTTGTCTCAGAGTCGCGGAAAAATTTAAGCGTCGGATCCTCCTCAAGCATCCTGTGGAGTCCTGTGCCGACCTTGTCTTCGTCACCCCTGCTTTTTGGGGCAATTGCATAGGAAATCATCGGGTCTGAAAATTTAATCGGTTCAAACAGTATCGGCTTATCAGGGTCGCTGAGCGTATCGCCTGTCAGGGTGTCCTTGAGTTTGGCAACTGCCGCAATTTCACCGGGTCCGACTTTCTGGGCAGGCGCCTGTTTTTTGCCGGACAGGTAAAATAAATGCCCTACTCTTTCTTTGCTGTCGCGCGTTGAATTATAAACGGTTGAATCTGCCTTGAGCACCCCTGAGAAAACCCTGAACAAAGTAAGCTTGCCGGCAAAGGGGTCGGCAATAGTCTTAAAAACCTGCGCTGAAAACGGTTCGGTATCCAGAGGCTTCCTCATAACCTCATCGCTGTTTTTTGCGTTTTTGCCTTTTATCGGGGTAATATTTGCCTTTTCCGCGGGTGAAGGAAGGCAAAGCGGAATCATATCAAGGAGCTTATGCACGCCGATATTTTTTGTTGCAGAGCCGCAGGCCACAGGGATAAACTGCCTTGTTATGGAGCTTTCCCTTATTCCTTTAATTATTTCATCTGTTGACAGCACTGCGCCTTCAAGATATTTTTCAAGCATGGCATCGTTGGACTCAACGATTTTTTCCACAAGCTTTTTACGGTACTCCTCAGCCTCGTCCTTTAATTCAGCAGGGATGTCTGAAACTGAAGGCTGTCCGTTTTGAAACCTGACTGCCTTCATTTCAATCAGGTCAATAACCCCTTCAAACCCTTCGGCTGAACCAATCGGGATATTCAGAGGAATCGGCGCAGAGCCGAAGGATTTTTCAAGCTCGCCTAAGGCCATGCTGAAATTAGCGTTTTCCCGGTCCATTTTATTGATAAATACCAGCCGCGGCACCTCATATTTACAGGCGTACTGCCAGATTTTTTCGGTTTCAGCCTTAACTCCGCATAATGCGCTTACAATAACTACGGCGCCGTCAACAGCGCTGAGGCATGACTTTGTGTCTTCCAGGAAATTTATATAGCCGGGAGTATCAATTATATTTATCCTGTGACCCTTCCAGTCACAGAAAGCGGTAGCTGATGAAATTGTGATTTTTCTGTGAATTTCCTCAGGCTCATAATCAGTAATTGTTGTGCCGTCTTCAATAGTTCCTATCCTGTCCGTTGCCTTTGCATCAAAAAGCGCCGCTTCTACTAAAGATGTTTTGCCTGCACCTGCGTGAGCAATGACTGCAACATTCCTGATCTTCTCAATGTCAAAATTTACCATTAACTCCCTCCGTATTTTTATAGAATAGTATTTCTCATTATCTGTCATGCCCGAAGTTCTTAATCGGGCATCCTGAATTTTTTTACAAAAAAATAGATTCCGGCTTATCCCGAAGCATCGGGACCGGAACGACAACCTTAATCAGTATCATTTTTCTTTTACTGTTCACTGATCACTGCCGTTATCACCGGCTTATACTCCGGTTTTGTTTCTGTCCTGACGCTCCAGATTCTTATAATTATAAAAGTTATTATCAAAGAAATAAAACCAAAAATTGCAGCAGAGGTGTCAGAATTTATTACATCAAGATAAGACTCGCCTATGTTTTTCCCTAAAATAGCGCCTGCAATAAACGCGGCTAAAGGTATTCCATAAACAATTATTGCCCCCCTGAGATATGCCTGCGGTTTCATTTCAATTTTAACTGTCTGCCCGGCTGCCGCATGTACAGAATTCAGCGCCTCTATTTCCAGGCCTGACTCAGACGGTTCGCATACGCCGCGCACAGCACAACCCTCGCAGGTCCCTTTTTTCTGAATGCTGACCTTAGCCATTATGCCGTCAGTATGAGTGACAATGCCGGTTTCTTCTAACATTACGCGTTTATAGAGTTATAGCGTACAGCGTTTATAGCGCGATAAACACGATGAACGCACAACGCTGAACGCAAATTAAGCCTATCCTCTCAGAAGTTTATATTCAATGCTGTCCACAAGCGCCTGATAAGAGGCTTCAATAATATTTTCCGATACGCCGACAGTGCCCCATTTGTGCTTGTCATCACCGGACTCAATAAGAACTCTGACTTTTGCCGTCGTGCCGGCGCCGGCTGTTAAGACCCTGACTTTGTAATCAATAAGCCTGACCTGCTTAAGCTGCGGATAAAATTTCTCAAGCGCTTTTCTGAGCGCATTATCAAGCGCATTGACAGGTCCGTTGCCGGTGGCTGCGGTATGCTCTAATTTCCCTCCCGCCTTCAGCATTATAGTAGCTTCACTCAAGGGATCTTCGCCCTCTTTTCTTTTTTCCACAATAAGTCTGAAGCCGGCAAGAACAAAAAATTTCCTGTGAAGTCCGAAGGTCTTTTTTATCAAAAGCTCAAGTGAAGCCTCCGCGCCTTCAAACTGAAAACCCTGGCTTTCAAGCTCTTTCATTTCCTTGACTATCTGCGCGACCTTTGGGGAATCAGGGTCCACCTTCAAATTAAATTCCTTAATTTTTTTAATTATATTGCTCCTGCCGCCGAGGTCTGAAACAAGTACCCTTTCATAATTACCGACAAGTTCAGGCCGTATATGTTCATATGTCTCGGGGTGCCTTAGAACAGCGCTGACGTGGACTCCGCCCTTGTGGGCAAAGGCGCTGTCGCCGACAAACGGCTGACGCTTGAAATGCCTGATATTTGCTATCTCTGTTATAAAGCGTGAAACTTCCTTTAATTTCTTTAATTTACTATTTGTTATGACATCATACTTAAGTTTTAGCTTTAAGTTTGGAATAACAGAGACAAGGTTTGCATTCCCACATCTTTCACCTAAGCCATTAATCGTTCCCTGAACCTGAGAAGCCCCAAGCTCAACAGCGGCAACTGAATTGGCAACGGCACAGTCAGCATCGTTATGGGCATGTATGCCTATCGGAGTCCGGAGTCCGGAGTGCTGATTTAGGAGTACCTTGATAATTTTTTCAACCTCCTGAGGGAGCGTGCCGCCGTTTGTATCACAGAGCACAAGGCAGTCTGCCCCAGCATCTTGAGCAGCCCGCAGAACCTTAACAGCATACTCAGGATTTGCCTTGTAGCCGTCAAAAAAATGCTCTGCGTCAAAAAACACCTTTGGTATTCTTTTTTTGAGATATGCGACTGAATTGTGGATTAAGTCAAGATTTTGGGACAGTGGAATCCGCAAAGCCTCTTTGACATGAAAGTCCCATGTCTTGCCGAATATGGTAACGATGGAGGTTTTTGCATTTAAAAGGGATTTAATATTCAGGTCGTCCTGCACCCTGTTTGATGCATGATGCGTGGAGCCGAAGGCGACGAGTTTTGATGATTTGAGCTTTAGTTTACGCGCCTTGCTGAAAAATTCCGCATCCCTCGGATTGGCGCCGGGGAAACCGCCTTCAATATAATGAACACCGAGTTCATCAAGCTTTTCAGTAATCCTTAATTTATCCTCAACAGAGAACGAGATGTCCTCGGACTGCGCCCCATCCCTTAAAGTCGTGTCGTATAGTTCAATGTGTTTCATAACCAGGTATTAATTTAACACATTGCTTATTGAAAATCCCTCTTTATTTCTTTCCCAGCCCGAAGGCCTCATGCAAAACCCTTACCGCAAGCTCGGTGTATTTTAAGTCTATCAGGCATGAGACCTTTATCTCCGATGTGCTGATAGCCATTATATTTACGCTGTGTTTTGCAAGAGTCTCAAACATCTCTGCCGCAACGCCTGAATGAGTCCTCATGCCGACGCCGACAGCGGATATCTTTGCAATATCATCACTCAGGCTGACGCTTTTGGCGCCAAGCTCCTTAGCTATCTCTTCAGTCAGTTTAAATGCCTTTTTGCTGTCAGTCTTAGGCACTGTAAACGATATGTCGGTAGCCTTTCCGTCACTGCTTATGTTCTGGACAATCATGTCAACCACTATAGTGTTCTCCGCAATGCCCTTAAAAATCCTTGCGGCAATGCCGGGTTTGTCAGGCACGCTCATGATGGTGATTTTATCCTGATTTTTATCATAAGCGACTCCAGATACAACTACCTTCTCCATATCTTTATCCTCCTTGGTAACGAGCGTTCCGGAATTATCATTAAAACTGGACCTTACAACCACAGGCACCTCATATTTCATGGCAAATTCCACAGACCTGGTCTGAAGCACTTTAGCGCCTAAGCTTGCAAGTTCAAGCATTTCTTCAAAGGAAATTTTATCAAGTTTTTTTGCGTCAGGAACAATATTCGGGTCTGTTGTATAGACTCCGTCAACGTCAGTATAAATTTCACACAGGTCGGCCTTCAGCGCAGAGGCAATTGCAACTGCCGAAAGGTCAGAGCCTCCCCTTCCGAGTGTGGTTACATCATCATTCTCAGTTATGCCCTGAAACCCCGCAACAACAACAATATAGCCTTCATCAAGCGCCTTTTTGGCTTTTTCCGCCGTAATTCTTTCTATCTTAGCCTTTGTGTGAACCGTGTCGGTTACTATCCCCATCTGCCTGCCGGTCAGCGCAATGGCTTTATGCCCCAGGTCTTCAATGGCCATTGCAGTAAGGGCGCTGGTGATTCTTTCGCCGGAAGAAAGCAGCAAATCCATTTCCCTCTCGCCCGGGCTTGATGCCGTCTGATGCGCAAGGTTTATCAGTTTGTCGGTTTCGCCTGCCATGGCCGAAACGACCACTGCCACTTTGTGACCTTCTTTTGAGGTCTTTACGACACGCTTTGCGACCGCCTTAATCCTGTCAATATTCGCAACCGATGTGCCTCCGTATTTCTGAACAATAAGCATAAGTTGAACTCTCCCCGTTTAGCCTGATTCCCAGTATTATAGAAGTTAAATATTAACAGGTCAATAACAGGCAGGCTGAACCGCTGAATACAAGTTCCAATCTTATTCTCTGTCAAGAACCTTTAGAAAGGCCCCGACGACCTTCGGGTCAAACTCAGCGCCGCTTAATCTTTGCAATTCAGAAACGGTGAATTCCTTGCTGAACGAAGAGCGGTACGGCCTGTCTGCCGTCATTGCGTCAAATGAATCAGCAACACGGAGTATCCTTTCGTAAAGCGGTATATCTTCTCCCCTGAGACCCGACGGGTAACCCTTCCCGTCATATCTTTCATGATGATGGCGGATGCCGGGGATAATACCGCTTAATTGTTTTATAGACTCAAGTATTTCAGCGCCGTTCTGTGGATGTTTTTTGACATGTTCATACTCCTCATCTGTAAACTTCCTCTGTTTGTTAAGCAAAATATCATACATGCCTATTTGTCCGATGTCATGCAGCAGGCCGTAGAGTCTCAGGTTTTCTATATCATCCTCGTTTAAACCCATTTCCTTTGCAATCTCTGCCGCATATTTCGCGACCCGCTCTGAATGTCCCTTGGACCATGTTGATTTGGCGTCAAGCGCAGATGCAAGGGAAATGGTCATGTTAATAAGCAGGTTCTCAAGGTCTTCGTAGAGTTTTGCGTGTTCAAGCGCCAGGGCAATCTGTGATGCGATATTTTCCGCTTTTGTAAAATAAGCGGAAGTAACTCCCATATGCGCAAATCCTATATCAAGAAGGCCGATAATCTCCCCCTTACTGAGAAGAGGAATGATAAAAGCCGATCTGATACCCATCAAATTCTGCTCCTTGTGGTATAAACATTTTTCATCATTCATGGAAATGTCGGCAATGAAAACAGGGGCCTGCTTCAACTCAATATCTCCGCAGATAGCGGCAGTATTATAAGTTTTGTCCTGAAACTTGCCGATGCCCCATTCGGAAATTACCCTGTAGACGTCTTTTTCCTTGAGAAGGAGAGCAGATCTTTCACATGGGATTACCCTGTTTATCAACTGGGAGACCGCTGCTGAAATTCTTGCCTTGTCAAGTGTGGACAAAACCTCTCTGACAAGCAGGGACATTGTTTTTATTGTCTCCAGCTCAGCGGTCAGATTAATCTGTTTTTTAACAGATTCTTTGTAATGCCTGCTGTTATGGACGGCTACGCCCAGCCAGCCTGAAAGCTTCTTTAAAAATGATACTTCCCTCGGTTCAATCGGGCTGCCGCTCCTGAAATCGCCGTAAAACAAACCGGTTACCTTCCTCTCAAAAGCAATTGGGGCTATGACGGCATTTACAATATTGAATATCTTAACTATCTCCTTGTCCATAGCTCCGGTTTCTCTGGTATTTTCAACCGACACCGGACTGCCTTGAAGTATTTTATCCGCCGCAGGAAAGTCGTTCAAAGTAAAGGTTCTTGCCGACAGCGCGTTTTCCTCACTGTGATTGAGCCCGTATCCGCCCGTAAAACTGAAATCTTTGTTATCCTCGTCATATATAAAGATACAGCCTCTGTCAAGATTCAGGTATTTAGGGGCCAGATCTAAAACATTTTTGACAATTTCGCCTGTATCAGGACGTAAATTTAAAGCCTCCACAATCTGCAAAAGCGATTTGGACCTGTCAGCCTCATGCTTAATTTCTTCAAAAAGTATATGTAATTTGTCTTCAGCGCGTCTGTGCTCTGCGAGTTTAGTCTCCAATTGCTGATTAGTCTTTAACAGGTCTGCAATGCATCCCTGCCCCTCCGCCGCTGATTCACTGCGAAGTTTTTGCAATTCATCTTCTGCCTGTTTGCGTCCGGCGGTTTCAGCCTCCAGTTTCTGATTGGCTCTTTCAATCTCAGCCGTGAGTTCTTGAACATGCAGTGCTGATTCATCTAACAGCTTTTGTAATTCCTCATCAGCCTGTTTTTGCCTGGAGATTTCCGCCTCCATCTGCTGACCGGTTTTTATCAGGTCTGCAGTGCGTCCCTGAATGTCTGTTGCAGATTCAG
>JACQZD010000225.1 GCA_016207865.1 Nitrospirota bacterium | reverse complement strand
GTGCGTTTATCGCGTTTATTGCGCTATGAACGCTGTACGCTATAACGCTATAAACGTTACTTGAATCCTCGAATCCTTGAACCCTTTTGTAATCATTTCAGTTTCTCCATCACCTTCTGCGCATCGCCCCATGTCAGCCATTTGTCTTTGGGGTTTCTCAACAAATACGCAGGATGAAATGTCGGCATCACAGGGATGCCATCGTATTCATAAAATCTGCCCCTTAATTTACTTATCGGGGTTTTTGTATTAAGAAGGTTCTGCGCCGAAATCCTTCCGAGCGCCACAATAACCTTTGGATTGATTATCCTTATCTGCTCCTGAACAAAAGGCTTACATGCAATCATCTCATCCTCCTCAGGGTCCCTGTTCATCGGAGGCCTGCACTTTACAATATTCGCTATGTAAACATCCTCGCGCCTTAAACCCATTTTTACGATAAGGCTTGTAAGAACCGTCCCTGCCTCGCCGACAAAAGGCCTGGCCTGAAGGTCGTCTTCCCTGCCGGGTCCTGCTCCAATGAACATGAGTTCAGCCTCAGGACTGCCCTCGCCAAGAACAATATTGGTCCTGCCGCTTGAAAGCTTGCATCGTTTACAGTCTCCGAGTTCCTCCCTCAGAGACTTAAGGGCAGCGGCCCTGTCAGGTTCGGATTCTGAAGGTTGAGAAGTTGAGAGGCTGAGAGGCTGAGAAGTTAAACTATTCCTCGTATCTTCATAACTTCTTATCTTCTTAACTTCTGACTTCTGGCTTCTGACTTCTAACTTCACCGGCAGATACTCAAACCCAATTTCCCGATAAAACTCCAACACCTTTTTTAATTGCGTTAGGTTTTTTCCTCCACTGTCAACTGTTAACCGTTCACTGTTCACTTTTAATTCTTCATTTTTAACTCTTAACTCATAACTCATAACTGTCGTTCTACCGTTTCCCCCACTTCAGTTTTGTCCTCAAGACCTCAAAATAATCCCGGCCTGAGAGGCGGATGAATTTTGTCTTATATCCCGCCTTCCTGACCTTTACTGTATCCTGGACCTTCAGCGGAAAACCAACCTGTCCGTCAAGCGTAAGATAAACTTCATCACCCATTTTTATAGAGACCTCTAAAATAAATTTATCAGGCAGGACAATCGGCCTGTTTGTGAGAGTATGCGGACATATGGGAGTTACAACAAACGCCCCGAGCGTTGGATATAAAATAGGCCCTCCGGCTGAAAGCGAATGGGCAGTGGAGCCGGTAGGCGTTGCGATTATCAGTCCGTCAGCCCTTAGGGTTGTGACCTCCCTGCGGTCCACGCGGGCATCAAACTCAATCATCCTTGCCAGGGCGCTTTTATGTATTACAACATCATTAAGGGCGCCTGCCTTAAAAACCTGTTTCCCCCGCCGGTCCACACGGGCGGAAAGCATTATGCGTTCTTCTAAACTGTACTTACCTGATGCGATTTTATTAATTGCGTCAGGAATCTCATTCAGGGTAATTTCAGTAATAAACCCGAGTCCTCCGAGATTTACGCCAAGTATCGGAATCTCCCTGCCGCCGATTAATCCTGCCGCATGTAAAAGAGTGCCGTCTCCGCCCAGGACAATTATCATCTCTGCGTGCGCAGGGATATCATTGCGCTGATAACCCGTTATCTTCAGGTCTGAGGCTAATTCAGACTCAACAAAAACTTCAAACCCCTTTTTCCGTAAAGACTTCACAGCGCCCCTGACTGCATTTACAGCCCCGGGCATACCTTTTTTTGTTATTATGCCGACCTTTTTCATAAATGAACCTCCCCATCGGGGCGTCTTAAACTAAAAAATAATTATGAAAATCACTTTTATCCGTCATCCCCGCGAAAGCGGGGAACCAGTTCCATATTAAAAGATATGGATTCCCGCTTAAGACATGCGGGAATGACATCTTTAAAAGGTATTTTCGGGTCAATGACAGAAGAAGTATACAATATTAATCAATCTCATTAAGCCGTAGACCCTCTATTATAATATCCCTTGCATTTTCTCCAGCATAATTAATCCTGACCTTTATACTTCCTTCAGGAATTTCCTCCCCTGCCCTCTCGGCCCATTCAACAACTGATACGCCTTTGCCGAGATATTCATCAAGCCCGAGTTCCCCTGCCCTTTCAGTCTCCACCCTGTAAAGGTCTATGTGATAAAAAGGCGTGGCCCCTTTATATTCGGCAATGATTGTAAAACTTGCGCTTGTTATATCACGTTCATCTATCCCAAAGGCAGAAGCTATGCCTTTAACCATTGTCGTCTTGCCGGAGCCGAGCTCTCCGTACAAACAAACGACATCTCCCGGCTTAAGCTGTCTTCCAACCCTTCTGCCGATTTCCTTTGTCTCTGCTTCGTTTCTGCTTTCAAGCTTCACGAGTCATAGCGCTAACCAAATCAGCCTTGCCTATAATTCCGACAACCACCTTATCCCTGACAACAGGTATCAGGTGAATATTTTTATCTGACATTATCGTGGCAATATCATCCATAGACGTTTCTTCCGTAATTGTAACGATATTTTTTGTGCAGATTTCACCGACTGTGGTAGCCGCCATTTTCCTGATTTCTCCTTCCAGCTTACCGGAGCCGAGTACAATATAGGCGTCAAAAAGCCTTATTATTGTCGGAATATGGAGCCTTCTGTTCTGGCTTATGAGGTCATTTTCAGTGACAATGCCGATAAGTTTTTTTCCTTCGTCCACAACAGGCATTCCGCTGATTTTATGTTCTATCAGCAATCGTGCAAGCTCCTCAACCGTTGCTTCCGGCTTAACGGTAATAACATCCTTTGTCATCATATCTTTAGCTTTGAGCATCAATCCCTCCAATAAAATAGTTCAAACAGTTTAAACTGTTCAAATCGTTCAAACCATGTTGAACCATTTGAACAATATTGAACGCCTTTATATTTTTATTGAACCATGTTAAACAATATTAAACTGTTGAAACTTTTTATTAAAGCATCCCTATAAATCCGCCCTGCCTTCCGGCGCGGTCTTTTGCATATCTGAAAGAATGAAATTTTGCAGGCTTGCAAAAAGTGCATTCTTCCGACTGCCAGATATTTTTTTCTAATACGCCTGCCGACAGCGCCTGAAGCCTGTTTGCATTTGAAAGGTCAATTAAATATTTTTCATTCTGCATGAAATAATATCCACCCTCGCCCGTTGCCTTATGCACCGCCTCCTTCACCTCATCACCGACATTATAACAGCACTGCCTGATACTCGGGCCTATGGCAATCAGAATATCTTGGGCCGATACGCCAAACCTTTCTTTCATAGCGTTTATAGTCTTTTTCAAAATACCTGATGACGTCCCCCTCCACCCCGCATGGACAGCGCCGATTACAGACTTGCCTTCATCCAGCAAAAGTACCGGGACGCAGTCCGCAACCTGCACCCCGATTAATACACCTTTTCTTCCTGTTAGTATAGCATCTGCAATTCGAGGTTTAAAATCATCTTCTAAAATCATTACATGGTCCGTATGCTTTTGGAGGGGCATGTAAATGGACTCCTCCGGGAAACCGCTGTCTTTCAGCGGCTCATAGAAATTACTGCTCATGGTCTTAGTCGTAAAAAAAGCACTTACGCTGGAGTTTATAAAATTATGCGGCTTAATAAATTGCATATTGTCCGCCTTCATAGTTATTTTTAAAATAATACCATATTTCTACGGTTCTTTCTTATACCGCCTTATACCGCCCAATTAAACGATTTTGGCGTAACACATTATAAACTACAAATTGGAGGTTAAAGATTACAAATGTTATATTATCTCAATGAAAACTATTGGAAGGGCAGATACGGTTAATATGCCTTATAAAACAAATCTCCTGAGTAAACCAATTGTGCATATCTTTTTAACTATTATCATTGGACTGATTGCATACTCAAATACTTTTCATGTGCCATTTCAGTTTGATGATATAAACAATATTGTCAAAAATTCTTTTGTTAAGGACCTCGGATATTTCACAGAACCTTCAAAAACAAAAACAGCAGAGGCAAAAGGTATTGAGTATTATGCCTTTAAATATGATGGCTTTAAAAACCGCTTTATAGGCTTCCTCACTTTTGCATTAAACTACAGGCTGCATAGTCTTGACGTCACAGGCTATCACATCGTTAATCTTGCAATCCATCTTCTAAACGCCCTGCTTATCTACCGGCTTGTCCTTCTTACATTTCAAACACCATTTTTTAGAGATTTTAATTCAACCTTCAACCTTCATCCTTCAACCCTGCCTATCTCTCATCCTTCTTTAATTGCCTTATTTTCAAGTCTGCTCTTTGTTTCCCATCCCATCCAGACACAGGCAGTTACCTATATAATCCAGAGGCTTACATCCCTTGCAACGCTTTTTTATCTGCTGAGTCTGGTGATGTATGTAAAATTCAGAACACATAACACAAAAAAAAAGCAAAAAATCTTTAGTCTGTCATCTGTGTTCTGGTATCTGACATCTGTCCTTTCTGCTGTTCTTGCCATGAAGACTAAAGAAATTGCCTTTACCCTCCCTGTGATAATTGTCCTTTATGAATTTTTCTTTTTCAGCAAG
>JACQZD010000056.1:20350-47803 GCA_016207865.1 Nitrospirota bacterium | reverse complement strand
GTGGAAAGGACAGATGAATTTACAGTTGAACGCATATTTGAAATACCGTTTGACTCCGAGAGAAAAAGGATGACAACTGTTGATAAAATACACCCCCTTTTCATTCCCCCCTTAACAAGGGGGGATACAGGGGGGTCAGGGGAACCCTTAACTCTTAACTCTGAACTCTTAACTCCTAACTTTATTGCCCATACAAAAGGCGCGCCTGAGACTGTTATTCCTGTCTGCACTCGTGTCTTGATAAACGGAAAGATTATATCCTTAGACGACTCCCTGAAAAAGCAAATTGAGGATGCTAATGATTCCATGACAGGAAGCGGTTTGAGGGTGCTTGCATTTGCGTACAAACAAATCACGACAGAGTTAAGAGTTAAGAGTTTAGAGTTAAAAGACGAAAAACTAAACTCCGGACTCCTGACTCAAGACTCAAAATTAAATTTGGAATCAAATTTAATTTTCGCCGGACTCATCGGGCTTGAAGATCCGCCGAGGCCTGAAGTCCCGCAGGCAATAAGCAAGTGCAGGGATGCGGGGGTTAAGGTAATCATGATTACCGGCGACGGCAGCCGCACGGCAGAGGCAATCGCACGCGAGATAGGGCTTATCAAAAAAAACCCTGTAATCGTTGAAGGGCATGATTTTCTAAAAATGACTGACAAGGAACTGCGCGATGTGCTTAGAGAAAGAGAAATTATTTTCTCGCGCATGTCTCCCAAACATAAGATGCGGGTGGTTTCCATTCTCAAGGGTGAAGGGGAGCGCGTAGCCGTAACCGGCGACGGGGTAAATGACGCGCCTGCGCTGAAAATGGCGGACATAGGCATAGCGATGGGACTGTCAGGCACAGATGTGGCAAAAGAGGCTGCTGATATGATTTTGCTTGACGACAACTTTGCAACCATTGTCAACGCAATTGAGGAAGGGAGAACGGTTTATGAAAATATTAGAAAATTTGTAAGTTATATTTTTTCATCAAACATCCCTGAGATTATCCCATACCTTGCCTATGTGCTTCTCAGAATTCCGCTTCCGCTGACCATCATCCAGATACTGGCCATTGACCTCGGCACTGACATGTTCCCAGCCCTTGCGCTCGGGTCCGATAGAAGCCGCGGCAGGGCTTTTTGGTTTTTTCTATGTGCTGACATCCGGCGGATGGCAGTGGGGACAAATGCTGCCTTCTGATAATATACTGTATATGCAGGCAACAACCGCATGTCTTACTGCAATAATAATCTCCCAGGTCGGCAATGTATTTGCCTGCCGCTCTATGAGGGAATCCATATTCACACTGGGCTTTTTTACAAATAAATTAATTTTTATCGGCATAGCAGTTGAGTTAATCCTGCAGTTGTTTATCGTCTATCATCCGTGGGGCAATGCCGTATTCGGGACTTATCCGATAAGTTATAACCTGTGGTTTATCCTGCTAATATTTGGTGTTATATTGCTTTTTGCCGAGGAATTAAGGAAATATTCCTCAAGGAAAAGTGTTGACTTTTAACTGTTTTTTAGCTAAATTTTAAGTCATGGCTGCAAAAATCGGGCAGTTGCTAAAAAGTAACAACCTCATCACCGAGAGCCAGCTTGCAAGCGCCCTTGAATTGCAAAAAAAAGAAGGCGGCCGCCTCGGCTCCATCCTTGTCAAACTCGGCTATGTAAATGAAGACAAGCTGGTATCATTCCTAAGCAAACAGTTTGGCGTGCCTGCCATAAGCCTGTCCGATTACACAGTTGACGCATCTGTTACTAAATTCATACCTGCCGATATCGCAGAGAAATACCAGGTCTTCCCGCTCGCACGAAACGGCTCCACGCTTACCGTTGCAATGGTAGACCCTTCAAACGTCTATGCAATAGACGATATAACGTTTGTGACCGGCTACAATGTCGTGCCTGCCATTGCCGCGGAGTCCGCTATAAAAGAGGCACTCAGCAAATATTACGGTAAGACCGACGCGACCGACGCTTTCCAGACAACAATGGACTCCCTGAAAAAAACAGAAACCGACCTGCTGGAATTAGTTCAGGAAGAAGAAGAAAAAATTGATGTAGGCGAACTGAAAGAGGCGATTGAGGAAGCCCCTGTGGTAAAACTTGCCAATCTCATTTTAGGCGAGGCCATAGCAAGAAGGGCCAGCGACATTCATATTGAGCCGTACGAAAAAAGTCTGCGGGTCCGTTACAGGATTGACGGCGTGCTTTATGACGTCATACAGCCGCCCTTAAAATTGCGGGCCGCACTTTCTTCCCGTCTTAAGATTATGTCCGAGCTTGACATAGCGGAAAGACGGCTCCCGCAGGACGGCAGGATAAAACTAAGGACCAAAGACAAGGAGGTGGACCTCCGTGTGTCAACCCTTCCTACCCTGTTCGGTGAAAAAATCGTCATGAGAATCCTTGATAAAAGCAGTCTGGTACTGGACCTTACAAAACTCGGGTTTGAGGAAAAGGCAATGCTGGATTTTAAGGATGCAATAAGCCGACCGTACGGAATGGTGCTGGTAACGGGCCCTACCGGCAGCGGAAAGACAACAACACTTTATTCAGCTTTAAATACGGTAAATACAATTGATGTTAATATTATGACGGCCGAAGACCCTGTTGAATACAACCTTGCAGGCATAAATCAGGTGCATGTCAAGGAAGATATCGGGCTTACGTTTGCCGCGGCCCTCAGGTCGTTTTTAAGGCAGGACCCTGACATAATAATGGTTGGTGAGATCAGGGACTTTGAGACGGCAGAAATCGCCGTTAAGGCGGCTCTCACCGGACATCTGGTCCTGAGCACCCTTCATACAAACGATGCTCCGGGCACAATATCAAGGCTGTTGAATATGGGCATTGAACCATTTTTAGTTTCGGCGTCCGTCATTCTGATACTCGCCCAGAGACTTGCGAGAAAAATCTGCAAGGAGTGCAAAGAGGAAGAAAAATTCAGCGTGACTGCCCTCGTCAGCGCCGGTTTTGCAGAAGAGGAAGCAAAGACTTTAAAATGTTTCAAGGGCAAGGGCTGCACGGCCTGCAACAACACCGGATATAAAGGCAGGGTGGCGCTCTACGAGGTAATGCCTGTTAAAGATGATCTGAAGGAATTAATCCTCAGCGGGGCCTCAGCCGCGGAAATAAAACATACTGCCATAAAATCAGGAATGAAAACCCTGCGCGCAAGCGGTCTGACAAAAATCAAGGAAGGCGTGACGACTTTAGAAGAGGTTCTGAGGGTGACGATTGGAGATTAAATTTTAAAGGAGTGAATTGTGGCGACATTATATGACTTATTAAAAATTATGATTGAAAAAAATGCCTCGGACCTTCATATAAGCACAGGCTCGCCTCCGAGGATACGCATTGACGGAAAACTTGTGTCGCTTGATGGGCCTCCGCTTATGCCGGCAGATACAAAGGCGCTTTGTTACAGCATTCTTATGGATTCCCAGAAACACAAATTTGAGGAAACCAATGAACTGGACCTGTCTTTCGGCATTAAGGGCCTGAGCAGATTCAGGGCGAATATGTTTATGCAGAGAGGAGCGGTTGCAGGGGCCTTCAGAACCATCCCTTTTAATATTAAACCTCTCAGGGAATTAGGCCTTCCCGATACAATTATAGAACTTGCCAGAAAACCGCGGGGGCTTATTTTAGTAACCGGGCCCACCGGCTGCGGCAAATCAACCACCCTTGCAGCCATAATTGACAAAATCAACAATGAGCGCAGCGAACACATCATCACAATAGAAGACCCGATAGAATATCTGCATTCGCACAAAAAATGCCTTATAAACCAGAGAGAAGTCACTTCTGATACCGAATCCTTTAAATCCGCGCTTAAATATATCTTGAGGCAGGACCCTGATGTAGTCCTGATTGGCGAGATGAGGGATCTTGAGACAATTATGGCGGCGTTGACGGTTTCAGAAACAGGACACCTTACTTTTGCAACACTTCATACCAACAGCGCCGTTCAGACGATAAACCGTATCATAGACGTCTTTCCGCCGCACACCAGCAGGAGCAGGTAAGGGTGCAGTTATCGTTTGTGCTTGAGGCCATTATATCCCAACAGCTCCTCCCTAAAAAAGCCGGCGGCAGGGTGCTGGCCGTAGAAGTAATGATTCCCAACCCTGCAATAAGAAATCTCATAAGGGAGGATAAAATTCATCAGATATATGCAATGATGCAGACCGGACAGACAAAGTTCGGAATGCAGACTATGAACCAGTCCCTGTTTGAATTGTACAACAATGGAGCCATTACCTATGATGATGCGTTAAGCAAGTCGCCTGTACCGGACGAGCTGCTTACCATGATACAACGCTCAGCCGCCACGGAGAAAAGGAGATAATAATGCCGACAGTATTCCGATGGACAGGAAGAACAGCAAAGGGTGCAGCCCAAAAGGGCGAATTTACGGCAAACAACAAAGAGGAAGTCATTGCCTATTTAAGAAGGCAGAGCATCGTGCCGATTGATATCAGTCCGAAACCAAAGGCATTGTTTAAGTTATCGGCAGGCGGGAAGGTAACGGACAAAGATATCGTTGTCTTTACACGGCAGTTCGCTACAATGATTGATGCAGGACTTCCCCTTGTTCAGGCGCTGGATATTCTTTCAAAACAGACTGAAAACAAGACCCTTGCAAAGACGCTCGGCGAAGTAAAAGCTGATGTGGAAGGTGGAGCTACATACGCCGACGCCCTGAGAAAACATCCGAGGATATTTTCTGAACTTTATGCGAACATGATAGCAGCCGGTGAAACAGGCGGCATCCTTGACACCATCTTAGGCAAGCTCGCCTTATATATTGAAAAGAGCATGAAACTCAAAAAAAGGGTCAAAGGCGCCATGATGTATCCTTCTTTTGTTATTATTGCGGCAGTCGGCGTCGTAGCCGTCATAATGGTATTTGTCGTACCTACCTTTGCAAAGATGTTTACACAGATGGGGGGGATACTGCCGCTCCCGACAAGGATAGTAATCGGCATAAGTCATTTTCTCGGCGGCATAGGCGGCGCGATAATGCTGGCGAGCATTATCGCTTTTTCAGTTTTTATAGTACAATTCCGGCGGACTCCAACAGGCAAAAAAACCATTGATACGTTAATGCTCAAAGTCCCTATAATCGGCGTGCTCCTTCAGAAGGTTGCGATTGCAAAATTCACAAGCACCCTCGGAACCCTTGTGGCAAGCGGCGTGCCTATACTTGAAGGACTTGATATAACCGCAAGGACGGCTGGCAATGTGGTCCTTGAAAAGTCAGTTCTTGAAGTAAAGCAGGCTGTTTCAGAGGGAAAAACCCTTGCTGAACCCCTGTCTAAGTTAAAGATATTCCCGCCGATGGTAACACAGATGATTGCCGTCGGGGAGTCAACAGGCGCGGTTGAAACCATGCTCAGTAAGATTGCAGAATTTTATGACGAAGAAGTTGACACTGCAGTTGCAAGCCTGACTTCGCTGCTGGAGCCTATGCTTATAGTCTTCCTGGGCACTACCGTCGGATTCATAGTTGTTGCCATGTATCTGCCGATATTCAAACTGATAACGCTGGTGAAATAGTAATGCGTAATGAGTGATGGGTAAAATAATTCAGGCTGAAACAAAGGCGCGTATGCCTGAAAAACTTCAAGGCAACACCTCTCTGTCATGCTGCCATTAAAAAATAGTTCAGAAGCAAATACTTAAAACTTTTGCAGCATGACTTGTAATAATCATTGTTGCATTCTTAAAGCTTTGAGGGGATATGTGCCTTTGTTGTTCACCTTGTATTTTGTTACGCAATTATTCGTTTCTCACTTCCCGGTTCTCACTTCTTATTTCTCAGTTATCCTTTCAGGACTGCTGTAGATATTAAGCCTCTGCCCCCTTAAGAATCCTATCATCGTAATCTGAAATTCCTTTGCTGTGTCCACGGCCCTGTCAGTCGGGGCGGCGCGGCTGACAAGCACCGGCACCTGCGCCTTAATGGCTTTAAGGACAATTTCAGAGGAGAGCCTGCCGCTTAAAAGCAGGATTTTGTCCTGCATTGAAATGTTTTCTAAAAAGGCGTAGCCGATTATCTTGTCAACGGCATTATGTCTTCCTATGTCCTCTGTAAATATGATTATCTCCTTTTCACTGCAAAGCGCAGCGCTGTGGACGCCGCCGGTTGCATTAAAAAGCTCTGACTTCTTCTGGAATTCTTTATAAAGCCCGATGATTGCATCTGCACTGACCTTTATTCCGGATTGAATCAGGGGCAGTTTTTCATCAGAAATAAAGATTATCCCCTTGGCGCACCCTGAAGTAATGGTTGCTATTGCATTAGGCGCCTCAATCGGCAGATGGACCTCTATTTCATCATCTTTCCAGAATATCTCTATCCTCTCAGAGCACCAGTTCCGCTGTGTGCCGTTTTTAAGCAGTCCCTCTGACAAAGCAAAACCCACAATCAGCTCCTTGACCATTGTAGGGGTGCAAAGCAGGCTCAGGATTTCTTTGCCGTCTGAAAATATCCTCAGCTTCTTTTCAGACGCAACACGGTCCGCCTTTTCCGAAAAAGCCCCTTCGCGGTATTCAATGATGTTTAGTTTTGCAAAAGGATTCATTATACCTTCACCCCCAATTCAATTTGTTTATTTTTAATAGCCTTTATTTTATCCCTTATCTCGGCAGCCTTTTCAAATTCCAGATTTTTTGCCGCCTGCTTCATGTCCTCTTCAAGTTTTTTAACTACTGATTCATCCCCGTACTCAACCTTTTCCTCTGCAACCGCAGACACGGTCCAGTAATCCGCCTCATAGATTGAACCCAGGATATTGGTTATTTCCTTTTTAATTGATTTAGGGGTTATTTTATGTTTTTTATTATATTCCTCCTGAACCCTGCGCCGCCTGTTTGTCTCATCCATGGCGGTCCTCATGGAACCGGTAATCGTATCAGCATAAAATATAACCTTCCCGTTTACATTTCTTGCGGCCCTGCCTATGGTCTGGATAAGCGACCGGGCCGAACGCAGAAAGCCTTCCTTATCCGCATCAAGTATGGCAACAAGCGAGACCTCCGGAAGGTCCAGCCCCTCTCTTAAAAGATTTACTCCGACAAGCACGTCAAACCTGCCGAGCCTCAGGTCTCTTAGAATCTCAACCCTCTCAATCGTATCAATGTCAGAATGAAGATAGCGCGCCTTTATCCCCAATTCATGATAATGCTCTGTGAGGTCTTCAGCCATCTTTTTTGTCAGCGTGGTCACCAGAACCCTTTCCCCGCATTTAGTCCGCTCTTTGATTTCACCGAGCAGGTCGTCAACCTGACCTTTTACCGGCTTAAGTTCTATCTCAGGGTCTGTCAATCCCGTCGGCCTGACTATCTGCTCAATCACCCTGCGGCCTGATTTTTCAATCTCGTACACGGCAGGCGTTGCAGACACATAGACTGCCTTGCTTACCCTGCGTTCAAATTCATCAAATTTCAGGGGGCGGTTGTCAAGCGCCGATGGGAGCCTGAATCCGAAATCTATAAGGGTCTGCTTTCTGGCCCTGTCGCCCTGATACATGCCTCCTATCTGCGGAACCGTTGCATGCGACTCATCTATCACCACAAGAAAATCTTCAGGAAAATAATCCATCAGGCAAAACGGAGGCTCGCCCGGAAGCCTTCCGCTTAAGTGCCTTGAATAATTTTCTATCCCGTGGCAGTATCCGAACTCTTTGAGCATTTCCATGTCAAACCTCGTACTCTGCTCTATCCTCTGCGCCTCAACCTCTCTGCGCTGGCTGTGAAAAAAATCAAGCCTCTCATTCATCTCTTTGTTTATCGCGGCAAACGCCTTTTCAATCCTCGGCTTCGGCGTAATCCAGTGGCTGTTGGGATATAATCCAATCTTTTCAATGCGCCGCAGGACCTTGCCGGTCAGAGAATCAAATTCAGATACCCGGTCAATATTATCGCCGAAGAATTCAATCCTTACCGCATTCTCGCCTGAAAAAGACGGGAACACCTCAACTATGTCGCCCCTGACCCTGAAAGACCCCCTCTTAAAGTCTTCGCTGCGTTCATAGAGCATATCAACGAGTTTTCTTAAAACCGCATCCCTCTCCGTGCGCAGGCCCTCCTCCAGAAAAAGATGCATATCCAGGTAATCCTGAGGCGAGCCGATGCCGTAAATGCAGGAGACAGAGGCAACAACAATGGTATCAGCCCTCTCAAGCACGGCCCTCGTTGCCGCGTGCCGCATGCGGTCTATGTCGTCATTAATCATTGCGTCTTTGTCAATGAAGGTATCGGTTGAAGGTATATATGCCTCGGGCTGATAGTAATCGTAGTAGCTCACAAAATATTCCACCACGTTCTCAGGAAAAAATGCCTTGAATTCCCCGTAAAGCTGTGCGGCAAGCGTCTTATTGTGGGCAATGACAAGCGCGGGCTTGTTGATATTTGCAATCACATTAGCAATGGTAAATGTCTTGCCTGAGCCTGTCACGCCGAGCAGTACCTGATGCTTCTGCCCCTTTTGAAGGCCCTCTGTAAGCGCATCTATAGCCTTCGGCTGGTCGCCCTTAGGCTTAAAGCCTGAAACAAGCTTAAACTTGCAGCCGGTCTTTAATCTTGGAGCAGACATCTTATTTGATATTATACTTAAAGCAACCGCTCTTATCCAAAAACCAGCTCCTTCATAAAAAGTCCTCATTAACCTTAAAATACCTATAAATCCGTCATTCCTGCGGAAGCAGGAATCCAGACATAGAGTTTATGAAATCTGGTCTTTAATTTTACTATTTCAAAAGTGGACAAAATAGGGACACAAAATAGAAATACAAAATAGGGACACAAAATAGGGACAGCGCCTATTTTTTTGACATATAGAGTCAAGTTGGCTATTCTTAAATCCATACTGAGAATAACACACGCTGTAGAAGTTAATTATTCACATCATGTATTACCTATACATGACTTTTTTTGCCCACAATGTGCAATTACACCCCAAGGTTTACGCAGGACAATAAATAGGCGCTGTCCCTATTTTCACTATTTTCATGGTGTGACTGCAATCACTTATATTAAAATCCTCCAGACAGTAAAATACAATTAACTTTACTGCCGATGTATTCGGAGGTGATGTCAATGGATATGAAGTTTGAAGAAAAGTTAGGGAATCTTAAAAATATCTGCTGCAAACTAATTGCTTCTTTTAAAGAGAAGAGACTGCGGGAGCAAAAGGCGCTGGCTCAGATAAAGATGATGTCAGGCTATATTAGAAGGATTAAATAAAAAAAGCCGCGTCAGACCTGTTTGTTCTGTATTATACCTCTATAAAAATATCTTAATCCGCCGGGTTACCCAAAGCTTGACATTAAGCGGATGTCTGTTTATTCTAAATCAATAAAAACGGCAGGCGGGTTAATACAGGTTCAGCGGCAAGCTTAATCCTATTTTAACGCCGTTTAACTATTGCATGAAAGTCCTTATCACAGGAGCATCCGGCTTTATAGGCAGCCACCTTGCAGAAAGTCTTTTAAGCAGCGGCTGTGAGGTATCCTGCCTCGTAAGGAGTGTCTCCGCACGCAAGTGGCTTGAAGGTCTCAATGTGCAGCGCATCCACGGAGACTGCTCCGACAGAGAGTCTTTGAATAATCTGCGGGATTTTGAATATGTATTCCATCTGTCAGGACTGACCAAGTCTAATTGCAAAAAGGATTTCTACACTGTAAATACAACAGCCACTGAAAATATCATAGACGCTGTTGTCAGAAACAACCCCGGCATTAAACGCTTTGTATATGTGAGCAGTCTTTCCGCTTTCGGCCCTAATCTTAACGGCAGCCCTGTCAGCGAAGACCGCAATCCCCGCCCTGTATCGGATTATGGTAAAAGCAAACTGCTCGGAGAGGCGGCCGTGCTCAAATACAAGGATACAATTCCGGTTTCAGTATTGAGGCCCACTGCTGTTTACGGGCCCAGGGACAGTGAAATGTTTTTATTGTTTAAACTTGTGAATACCGGACTTTTGCCTTTCTGGGGAAAAACCCGAATCTCATTAGTCTACGTAGAAGACCTGGTAAGGGCCCTTATACTTACAGCAGAAAAAGAGGAGGCAATCGGTGAAACCTTCTGCATTTCAGACGGCATGAACTATTCTAATGTGGAAATTATAGATGAAATAGCATCAGCGCTGCAGAAGACAAGGGTGATAAAATTAAGGCTGCCGAAGACATTCCTGCCTGTTATCGGAGCTATCGGAGACGGCTTGAGTAAAATCACAAATAAGGCTACAATGATTAACAGGGATAAAATCAAGGAACTTATGCACACAGACTGGCGGTGCGATATTTCAAATGCCAAGAACAAACTCGGCTTTACGCCGAAAGTCGGAATTAAAGAAGGGATAAAATGGACGGCAGACTGGTACAAAATTCACAGGTGGCTTTAAACAACCACAAGGAAACCGACATTTTTGAAAAATGCCATAAGTTTACCACTGCAAAAGAGATTATGGACGCGGGGGTTTATCCTTATTTCCGTGTGCTGGAAAGCGCTCAGGACCCGGAGGTAGTTGTTGACGGCAGAAAGATGATAATGATCGGCTCAAACAATTACCTCGGGCTTACAAATCATCCAAGGGTAAAAGAAGCGGCAATAGACGCCGTAAGAAAATACGGAAGCGGCTGTGCGGGGTCCAGGTTTTTAAGCGGAACTCTTGACATACACGTAGCGCTTGAAAAGAAACTTGCACTGTTTATGCGCAAAGAGACCTCCCTGATTTTTTCAACCGGATTTCAGACCAATCTCGGCGTAATCGCCTCCCTCGTCGGCAAAGACGATATAGTGCTGATAGATAAAATGGACCATGCCAGCATAATTGACGGCTGCAGGCTCTCATTCGGAGAGATAAAAAAATACAGGCATAATGATATGGAGGACCTTGAAAGACTCCTCCAGCAATACAATGATAAGGCAAAGCTGATAATTGTTGACGGGGTATTCAGCATGGAGGGCGACATAGTAAATCTGCCGGATGTCGTCAGACTTGCAAAACAATACGGCGCACGGGTTATGGTTGACGACGCGCACGGCATCGGTGTTTTAGGCAGGACAGGACGCGGGACCGCAGAGCATTTCGGCATAGAAGATGAGGTGGATTTAATCATGGGCACGTATTCAAAATCACTCGCATCCATCGGCGGATTCATTGCCGGCTCAAAAGAGATTATTCACTACATCAAACACAGTGCAAGGGCCTTTATTTTCAGCGCAAGCCCTCCGCCTGCATCCGTGGCTTCGGTAAGCGCCGCAATAGACATAATTCAGGCAGAGCCCGTACACAGGGAACGACTGTGGCATAACACAAACAAGATGCTGAAAGGCTTCAGGGCGCTCGGTTTTGATACCGGAACAAGCGAGACTCCCATCATACCGGTCATTGTCGGCGACGACATGAAAGCATTTACAATGGCGAGGATTCTGCATGACAGGGGCGTTTTTGTAAATGTCGCAGTAAGCCCCGCCGTGCCGAGCGGCAAGGCGCTGATACGGACCAGCTATATGGCGACACATACTGATGAACAGCTTGAGAAAGTGCTCAAGGAATTTGAGCAGGCAGGAAAGATATTAAATATAATTTAAAATTGAAGAAAGATTCCGGACAAACCGGAATGACAGTTCAAATACCTCGCCCCGAAATATCAGGCCTACGGGGTTGTTCATTAAAAATATTTTCACTTTAATAACTTGATTGAGATATTACCAGCAGACAACAAAAAAACTTTTAAGGAATTTCTGGAATTTCCTTACAACTTATATTCCAACAGCTCCTGCTGGGTCCCGCCGCTTTTAAATGATGTAAAAAATCAGTTTTCTCCGAAAAATCCCTTTTTCAAACATGCTGAGGTCGCTCCTTTTATAGCAAAGATTAAAGGAAAAACCACAGGCAGGATAGCCGCAATTTATAACGAGGCTCATATAAATTTTCATGGAGAGAATGCAGGGTTTTTCGGATTCTTTGACTGCGTAAGAAGCAGTCAGATTGCAGGCGCGCTGATTGACAGGACATCCGAGTGGCACAGGAAAAAGGGCATGGAGATATTGCGCGGCCCTTTTAATTTTTCAACCAATGAAGAATGCGGACTGCTGATTGACGGATATGAGAGCCCGCCGAAAGTCATGATGCCTTATAATTTTCCATACTACCGGGGGCTGCTTGAGGACTGCGGATTTGCAAAGGCAAAAGACCTTTTTGCCTACACCCTTGAGGTCCCGGAGAGGCTTCCTGAAAAAACTTACAGGGTTGCAGGCCTTATTGAAAAAAATAAAATAACGGTCCGGCCGATAAACTTAAAATCCTTTGATAAGGAGATGGCCGTCTTTAAAAACATCTACAACTCCGCATGGGAGAAAAACTGGGGATTTTTACCGATGACAGACGAAGAAATTGAGCACATGGCTAAAAAATTAAAGCCCCTGATTATCCCGGAGCTTGCATTAATCGCCGAATGCAAAGGCGAGGCCGTAGGCTTCATGATGCTTTTGCCTGATTTTAATTATGTCCTGAAAAAACTCAATGGCAGGCTCTCCGCCCTCGGAATTCTAAAAACCCTGTGGCACTCAAGGAAAATAAAGGACTTAAGGCTCCTGATTCTCGGGATAAAAGAAGGCTTCAGGAGACAGGGAGTTGATGCGTTTTTGCTGATTGAAGGGCTTAAGGCAGTCAGGAAAAAGGGATATGAAAAAGTAGAATTCTCATGGATTTTAGAGGATAATTATCCCGTGCAGAAGATAGTGGAGATGGTGGACGGCAGGCTGTATAAAACATACAGGATTTATGAGAAAAGGATTTAGGATATGAAAATCATCGCTGACCTTCACGTCCATTCCGGCTTCAGCCGCGCCACAAGCAAGGACATGAATGCCGCGACTATGGCTATGTGGGCCAATAAAAAGGGAATAAACCTTTTGGGCACAGGCGATTTCACCCATCCTGTTCATTTTAAAAATCTGCAAAAAACTCTTAAGCCCGCAGGCAATGGTCTTTACACTACGCCGTCAGAACCCTCTGTGTTCTTCATGCCCACGGCAGAGATAAGCAGTATTTATTCGCAGGGCGGCAAGGTAAGAAGGATACATAATATAATCATGGCGCCGGGTCTTGAGGTTGCGGAAAAAATAAACAATACGCTCGGGAAAAGGGGAAACCTCTCCTCTGACGGCAGGCCCATACTCGGCACGCCTGCAAAGGATTTGCTGAAAATAGTCATGGATATCTCTGAAGACTGTCTCTTTGTCCCGGCCCACGCATGGACGCCGTGGTTTTCTGTTTTTGGAAGCAAGTCGGGATTTGATTCAATAGAGGAATGTTTCGGCGAATATGCAAAATACATATACGCGATTGAAACCGGACTGTCCTCGGACCCCGAAATGAACTGGCGGCTCTCGGCCCTTGATAAAATCACTTTATTATCCAACTCAGACGCGCATTCCCCCGGCAAGCTCGGACGCGAGGCAAATGTCTTTGACTGCAAAATGGACTACCGCGAAATCATTGATGCTATCAGGAAAAAAGATAAGACCCGTTTTCTTTACACATTGGAATTCTTCCCTGAAGAAGGCAAATATCACTATGACGGACACAGGCTTTGCAATATATTATTCTCCCCGGCTGAGTCTAAAAGGCACAACAATATCTGTCCGGTATGCAAAAAACCGCTTACGGTGGGGGTAATGAACAGGGTTGATGAACTTGCCGACAGGCAGGAGGGCTTTGTCCCTCCAAATGCACTTCCGTGCGTGCATATGGCGCCGCTTGTGGAAATTATATCAGAGGCGCAGGTTGCAGGAGTTAACACTGTCGGCGTTAAAAGGGAGTATGAAAAACTCACCGGCTTATATCCTGAATTAACAATCCTCATGGACCTCCCTGACGCCGAATTGTTTAAAATTGCCGGCAGGAGGACGGCAGAAGGGATTATTAAGGTGCGCGCGGGAGATATAAATATCGTTCCTGGTTATGACGGGGTTTACGGAGAGATAAGTATTTTTTCCCAAAAATCCGCCGCCGCAAAAAAATCGGATGAAAAACCGTCAGCCGTCATAAGACAGCAAAACCTCTTTTAAATATTCTATCAGCCTCATAACTCATAACTTATATCACTGCCCTGTCACATTATAATTCCCGCTGGTTACAGCCTGCGAAGCCGCGCTGTAATAAAGCGTTCCGTCCGGTTTGCGTATTTCCAGCCCCACGGCATCAGCGCTTCCATCAGTTATTGTTGCAGTAAAGGCACATCCTGAAATAGTTTCTGTCACACCGTTTGTCACCTTTGATACTGTGCCTAAGCCGGTAACTACCGCAGCGCCTCCTGATGCAGTGATGCCGGAAATTGATGCGCTTGTAAAATAAACCCTTATGCGGGTGTAGTAATATTTGAGATAGCCTGCTTCAAGAGACGCCGCATTTACATTCGTGGACAGGCTCGCCCTGAATAAAGGCGTCGGATAGTTAAAGCCGTTTCCTGAAACCGAAGTTACTGGCGTTGCCGGGTTGCAGTCGTCATCAATGCCGTTGTTCGGGATTTCAGCCGCCCCCGGATTCACGTCAGGGTTGCTGTCATCGCAATCCATATCAAAAGAATAGCCGTCGCCATCCGCATCATTCACAGAAAGATTCATATCTATCTTTAAAACAAAGGCGTCATAAGATCCTCCGTTAAAGGCAGTGTCATTAGCTCCGGCGGTCACGGGGAAACCACCTGAATATGTATATCCGGCGGCAAACAAATCGCCTGACGGAGCTATTGCAATGTTATTAGTGTAATCATCACTTGCACCGCCGATAAAGGTTGACGCCGTAAGATCTGAAAGACTGTTGTCAAGCTTTAATATGAAGGCATCGGAAGCGCCGTTAAAAGTTGAATCATAGGCGCCGACAGTCACAGGAAAATTATTTGAAAAGGTATTTCCTGTAATATATATGTTGTCCGACTGGTCTATAACAAGTGTGGTGGCATAATCGTTGCTCAATCCGCCGATATAGGTAGATGCCGTAAGATTTGAAAGACTGCTGTCAAGCCTTGATACAAAAATATCCATATTGCCGTTAAGCTCAGACTCATAAGCGGTCATAGTCACAGGAAGATTATTTGAATTAGTATTTCCTGCAATAAACACGCGGCCTGCCGAGTCTATTGCGAGCGCTTTTGCATAATCAAAACTTATCCCTCCGACAAATGTGGACGCAAGCAGGCTCGTGAGACTGCTGTTCAGCCTTGACACAAAGGCGTCAGTGGAGCCGTTAAAGGTTGCGTCATAAGCGCCTGCCGTGACCGGATAATTACTTGAGTTCGTATGCCCGGCTGCCAATATACTGCCTGATATGTTATCCAGCACAAAAGATTCAAGAAAATCTGCGTAGGTCCCGCCGATAAAAGTTGATGCAGACAAAGTTGAAAGGTCCGCGCTGAGTCTTGAAATAAAGACATCGTAAGAACCGTTAAAAGTAGTATCATAAGCGCCGGACGTCACAGGAAAATTATTTGAAAAGGTATATCCGGCCATAAATATATTGCCGGATGCGTCTATTTTTATTGTCTCGGCATAATCATCACTCCAACCCCCGATAAAGGTTGATGCAAGCAGGGTTGAAAGGTCCGCGCTGAGCTTTGAAACAAAGGTATCATATGAGCTGTTAAAGACGGTATCATATGCGCCTGCCGTAACCGGGTAATTGTATGAATACGTCTGGCCGGTGATAAACACATTGCCGGATAAATCTATCGCAATGCTTTCTGCATTGTCATAGGACCATCCTCCGATAAAAGTTGATGCGAGGAGGGTTGAAAGAGCGCTGTCAAATTTTGAAACGATAACATCTGTATAGCCGTTAAAGCCGGCATCATACGTGCCGGAAGACAAAGAATAATTGCTTGAAGAAGTATTGCCTGCAACATATAACAAACCTGCAGAATCTACCGCAATGGTCCGGATAGTCTCGTTGCCGCTTCCGCCGATGAATGTTGAGGCTAAAAGCGGGTCAATGATAAGAGGCTTTGTAGTATCGTAAGCTCCGACATTAAAAGAATATAAGAGTTCAGCGCTTATCACACTATACTTAACCGCCACCGCCACCCTCTTCCCCTCAACTTCTTGATAAGCAACAGGCTTGGTGAATTTAACGGTTCCAAGTTTAGTGTCAACTTCAAGCTCTCCCTTATTGTTTACCCTGAGCCCCTCTGCTCCTTCTATCTTTAATTTAATATCATTGACACTGCCTTCAGGATAAACCGTAAAAAGCTTCTCAACATTATTTTCGTAAGCTTTTAATTTCAGCGCTACGCCGTTGTATACCTCTCCAACGCTTATTTCCTGCCATGACGGTATGCCTGATTTCCAATTATCTTTATTGCTTCCCACAAAGTAATTAATCGTTGCCGCTGATTTATTAAGTCCGCTTACAGTTGTTTTTTGCGGACATATCAGGGTCTCTTTTAAGGCGGCTGTCTTAGTGTTAAATTTTAGATTAGGAAATTTATCTTTTTCTAATCCTGAATCCTGCATCTTGTATCCTGAAGCTTCTTTCTTCAGTAAACTGTAAACGATCTCTCCTTTGTCAGTCACAAACACAGTGCCGGCAAATGTGCCGGCATAAAACTTCACCGACTTATCCTTGACCTGCCCCTGATTTTCTATAAAAGGAACCTGAAGATTTGAAACCTTATTCAGTTTTTCCTGCATCCGGTATCCCGCATCCTGCGCCTTTTGTATCTGTCCGGCGGCATCAGGGGTCAGACAGCACAGCAGGGGGAAAAGAGAAAAAGCAATTATAATTAAATGAACAGCCGGATTGCCTCTCAGTTGAGATTTTGTAAGCATACATGCCTCCTTTCGGGAAGTTGCATCTACTTATAAAACTTCAGTCATCAGCATGGGGGTATTACCTGTAAACCAAAAGAATTACTTATAGAAGTAGCATTTCTTATACCAGCACGCTGCAACTAAAAATAAATAGACATTTTAAATAGTTAGACAGCATCCTCCTCTAAACATCAGGCTTAAAATGTAATTGTTTGTCATAACCTGACATTTTTTGTCACTGTAGGCAGGCACTTATCAAAATCTATGACATTGGGATTATTGCAGATGACAGAGTTGCAGTTATTTAATGTCTAATTACAAAGCTTAAATGCCAAATGAAGGTCAGAATTCAAACGGTTATAAGTTGTTTTTAACTGCGGCGGGTGAGTCTAAACTTAGCAGCGCATTTAATAAATCCATCTACCCATTCCTTTGATCCCAATGCATGCAGGTGAGTGTAAGTAGCAAGGACATTTTTATAGCAAAGCCCGTCTTTGCCGTCTTTAATTCCGTGCCCGCGCCTCATGCGGAACACCATTGATGCTTTAGCGCCTTTCAGCTCAAGGACCTTCGAATAATGAAACTCATGCCCTTTAAGACTACAGCCCTTTGGAAAAAATGGATTTTCTTTCTTGACCTCTATGATTGTATAGCCGTGCGCCTGAGGCTTTTTCTCCATGCCGAAAACTACGGGCAAAACCCCGGCCATTTGATAAGTTTTATTGCCCATGATAATGCTCTTTCCCAGATACATCAGCCCGCCGCATTCAGCATACACAGGAAGCCCGTTTTCAACTGAACTGCAAAGGGATTTTTTAAATGCAGTATTCTTCGCAAGGGCGATTGCATGAGTTTCCGGAAAGCCGCCGCCTATGTAAAGCGCATGAATATCAGGAAGTTTTTTCTCTTTAATGGCGCTGACTTCTATCAGCTTTACCCCGCGTCTTTCAAGCTCTTCAAAGTTTTCAGGATAGTAAAACTGAAATGCAGAATCGCGGATAATGCCGATCCTTAAATCAGCGTTCGGCGTTCGGCGTTCGGCGTTTATTGCGTTTGTAGCGCTATGAATGCTATACGCTATAACGCTATTAACAGTATTTTTACCTTGAACCCTTGAACCCTTGAACCCTGTCCTTATCTCTCCCGCCCCTTTCGCAATTTTCCATATCGCGTTCAGGTCCAGATATTTTGAGCCTGTTTCCGCAAGCCTTGAAATGGATTTTTTAACTGCTGCGTGTTCCTGAAAAGGAACCAGTCCCATATGCCTCTCAGGAAACGGCTCTTCCTTTAATTTTGGTAAGGCGCCGAGCACAGGTATCCTGCAATTTTTGCTTATTGCCTTTCGTATCAATAATTCCTGCCGTTTGTTTGCGATATTATTCAGGACCACCCCCCTGATATGAACCCGCGGGTCTAATTTCTGACACCCTAAGACCATTGCCGAAACAGTGCTTGTCGCTTTTGTGCAGTCAATCACAAGTATCACCGGCGCATTCAGCAGCTTGGCTAATCCGGCAGTGCTGTAAGTGCCTTCAAAGTCAACGCCGTCATAAAGACCCCTGTTGCCTTCAATTACTGCAATATCGGTATCTGCCGTGTGGGATAAAAAAGACTGGAGGACCTTTTGCCGGGGCATCATGAAGAGGTCCAGATTGAAGCAAGGCCCGCCGGCCGCTTTCGCCAGCCAGCCGGCATCTATATAATCGGGGCCCTTTTTAAACGGAGTTACTTTTAAACCCTGCCTGCGAAACAATGCGGCCAGGCTCAATGACAGGATAGTCTTTCCGCTGCTTCCGCGAAGGGCGGAAATGACTACCCTCGGAATAAATTTTTTAGACATAACAAGAAGAAATGAGAATCGTGATGCAAAACCGGAATGTTTTTTACTTATTAATCCTCATTCCCTGTTTCTTATTTTTCACTCGCCTCTTAGAGAAGCCCTTTTTCTTTAAGGTACTCCTCGCTCGGAATCTCTACTGAACTGGCGCCGCCGCCGTAAGAATACATGAGCTTTCCTACGTCTATCATTTCTCTAAGGGCTTTTTTAACCTCGTCTCCAGGCACGCCTGTTTCTTCACCTACACCCTTCCAGACGTCTTTTTCCTTCAGTTTCTTCTTGCCTTTGTACTTCTGCATATACTCAAAAATCTTATTTTTTAGTTCTTCCTTTTCCATAATTCCACCTCTCTTTTTAAAAGTAGCAAGTAGATAGTAGTTAGCAGTAAGGGAAATCCTTAACTACTAACTACCAATCCCTTAACTACTGTCTTAAAATTACCACTTAAACGCCGGTGTGGTCCTCATCGTCTCTCTCATGAATGTAAAGTCGTCAATGTGCTGGAATGTGAATTCAATGCCCGTAAGCTTGAAGAACTTTTCCCAGCCAATCCTGTCAATCCACTCACCAACCCTTTCGTGTTTCCTTGCATTTTTAGCATATACTTCAAGGATGTTCTTTACTGCCGCAATAATCTTCGGCCATCTCGGCGGCTCGTTGTAAAAGAACGGAATGGCGAGCTTGGAGAATTTAGGGGCGCTCCTTAAGCTGCCGATTTTCCCGCCGACAACTATTGCTACGCCGTCGCTTTCCGGGTTGTGAATATCAATTGCAGGGCAGACCGTGAAGCAGTTTCCGCAGTACATGCACTTTTCTTCATTAATCTTCACGCTCTTTTTTGCCGGGTCAGGGCTTATGGCCCTTGTCGGACAGGAGGATATGACCGTTGGTATTTCGCAAATCTTCCCGACCCTCTCATGGTCAATCGGCGGAACCTTGGTGTGAAGCGCAACTAATGCAATGTCAGAGCAGTGGACTGCGCCGCACATGTTGACACAGCATGCAACCGCAAGCCTGACCTTGTTAGTGGACTGCGCCGCACATGTTGACACAGCATGCAACCGCAAGCCGGACCTTGTTCGGAAGCTCTTTTGTCGTGAAATAATCGTAAAGTTCATCCATCATCGCCTTAACCAGTCCTGAGGCGTCTGTGCAGGCGCTGTGGCAGTGCACCCAGCCCTGAGTATGGATAACATTGCTTATCCTCGGGCCGATGCCTCCGATTGTATAGCCTTTGGCTTTTAATTCCTTCTGTATGGGCTCAACATTCTTCTCGTCTGATATAAGGAATTCAACATTGTTTCTTGAAGTAAATCTGAGATACCCGCCGCAGAATTTATCGGCAATATCGCTTATTTCGCGGATGGTGTCCGTGCTTAAAATCCTCGGTGAGGCAACCCTTACCGTCCATATCTTGTCCCCGCCTTCCGCAACATGAACCATTAAGCCGGGATTTATTACCTCATGGTATTTCCACTTGCCGAGATTCTTTTTGATTACCGGCGGCAAAAACTGCTCATAATGAGGCGGTCCTATATCTGTTTTTCTCTGTGGCAATGACATTTAAGTTATCCTCCTTTTAAATTTTTTTATAATTAATATTTGCCTTTTTTGAAAACTTTTTCAAAGTCCTCATCCTTAAAGAAGATGAACGGATCTTTTCTCGGCCATTTAACCTGCGCCGGGCTTGGTGGAACGCCGATATACTCAAGAAAGGACCTCATGCCCTTAATCTCAATGACCTCGCCGATTCTCTCTCTGGGCTTTGAATTCTCATCCCACCACTCAATCATCTTGCGGATTAATTCCTTTAATTCCTTATATGGAGGCTCAAGCTTGATAAACGGCACGATGACCCATGAAAGCAGGGAGCCGACAACAATCGGAGCCTTGCTGCCCATAAGGAGGGTTGCGCCTCTCTCGCCGCTCGGCCTCAGTGCCTTTGTCATCTTGGCAATGCAGTGCATGCATCTGGAGCATTCCGCATCGTCAATCTTCATTTCCTTGCCGTCGTAGGTAATGCACTGAGTCGGACACATATTAACAATCTCTGCATTGATGTTCATGCCTTTCTTGGCATAATTCTGCACCTCTGACTGGTCAATCTGTATCTTGCCCCTCCATGTGCCTATGATGGACAGGTCGGCGCGCGCAATGGATGCAACGCAGTCAACTGCACAGCCGGACGTCTTTATCTTAAATTTATACGGGAACGCCGGCCTGTGAAGCTCGTCCTGAAATTCCTGTGTAAGCTGGTAGTTTATTTCAAGGGTGTTTATGTTGGACCATTCGCACCGTGCAGGTCCTAAGCAGCAGCTCGGTGTCCGCATTGCGGAGCCGGAGCCGCCCAAGTCCCATCCGCGCGATGAATACTCGGCAAATATTGCCTCAAGACTCTCGGTGTTTGTGCCTAAAAGCACCAAATCGCCTGTTGAGCCGTGAATGTTTGTAAGACCGCTTCCGTATTTATCCCATATATCGCAGATTTCTCTTAATGCCTTTGATGTGTAGAACCAGCCGCTCGGCTGATTAATTCTGACCGTATGAAAGAATTTTACGCCCGGAAACTCCTCAGGCAGAGATGTATATCTGCCGATGACTCCGCCTCCATAACCTAAAACTCCGACAATACCGCCGTGCTTCCAGTATCCGCGCCTGGTCCTGTAGGATTTTTCCACCTGTCCAAGTGTGTCGTTGGCAGTCTCGCTTTTTACCGCCGCCTTCTCAATCTCTTTTACAAAGCTTGGCCAGGGCCCTTTTTTCAGTTCGTCCAACATTGGGGTCTCATGTTTTTTCTTGCTCATCCCTATCCTCCTTTTTTATTTTACAGCCTGGATTTTTATTAAACTGATAATGTTATCTGAGATTCAGCGTTATTGCAGAAAAAGAATTCCCCTCTTCTGAAAAAATTAATGATTTTGCCCTTCAGATAGAATTGAAGACATAGCAAAATTCTGTCTATAATATGCCCATTAGCGCAAAGAGGTCAAATTAAAAAAATTAATTTAAACATCATATCTCCTTATCAATAAAATGCCCCTCACCATCCCGCTTTTCTCATTTTTTAATACCTGACACAAAGTCAGTTGTTAAGGCATTGCATTTTCTGCTAAAATCCTGAAATGGTGATAAGCGGCAGAAAGTTCTTCCAGTCTGCAATTGTCTTATTCTGGCTAGTCGTAACAGCGCTGTTAATATACCGCCATGCCCCTATTAAAGGCATAGGCATAACAGCTCACACCGTACTGCCTGAGAGCGCTCAGCGGTGGATGGGGGCATATCTGAAGGGGCAGAAGATCGGCTACACATCCAGCAGTCTTTACAGGGATGTGGACGGCTACAGCGCATATGAAGAAATAAACCTGCGGCTGAAGGTCCTCGGCACTGAACAGGACATCCGCACCAAAACTTACGTATCCATATCTCCGGAACTCAAGGTGCGTTCATTCAGGTTTTCTATGAATTCAGGGAAAGGCATTGAAATAAAGGGTAAATTTACAGGCAGAACCCTTAATCTTGATATTGAAACAGCAGGCGCAAAGACTGCGCAGACAATGGAACTTGCCGAAGAGCCTCAGATGAGCCTTACAATCCTGCCGTATCTTATTAAGGAGGGCTTTAGAAGCGGGGCCAGGTTTAAATTTCCTGTCTTTGACCCCGTAACCATGGGTGTTCAGGATATGCTCATAGAAATTGCCGGCAGGGAAAAAATCACGATTTCCGGCAAAGAAGTTAATGCATTTAAAATCAAGGGCGACCTGCAGGGGGTCCCCCTTTTAATGTGGATTGATGAAAACGGCAATGAACTTAAAGAGGAAAGCCCTCTGGGTTTTACGCTAATAAGCGAATCCAAGGAAGAGGCGACAAGGGCTGTAATCAATACACCCGACTTAATTCAGCAGGCGTCAGTGCCGTTTAATCTTGCCTTGCCTCTCAGTGTTTCTTATTTAAAAATCAGGCTGAAAGGCATTGACTACAAAGGGCTTGAACTCTTGAACTGAACGCAGGAGGGCAAACCCTGAACGGAGATATCCTTAGTATAGTTAAAGAAGACCTTTCCGCATTAAAACCTGCTCAACTGCCGGTTTCAGGCCTGGAGGCGTATCTCTCCGCTACGCCCCTTATCCAGTCGGAAGACCCGAGGATAAAAAAGCTTGCAAGGGAAATTGTTGGCAGCGAGGAAAATTCCCTGAAAGCCGCAAGGCTTTTGTATGAATGGGTCTTCAATAACATAAAGAAGACGCCGAGTATAACAATCCCCAGCGCCGTTGACGTGCTTAATGCAAAAAAAGGCGACTGCAATGAGCATACAACCATATATGTGGCTTTAGCGCGCGCCATAGGCCTGCCGTCTCAGATGCTCGTCGGCCTTGTTTACAGGCAGGGCGCCTTCTACTATCACGCATGGCCTGAGGTGTTTGCGGGGAAATGGATTGCAATGGACCCGACACTCGGAGAATTTCCGGTTGATGCAAAGTACATCATGCTTATCAGCGGCGACTTAAGTAAACAGCTTATAATTGCTAAGGTCATCAATAATATTTCACTTGAGGGAATGGAGTATAGATAATAGGGGGCAAGGTAAAGATTCAAGTAAAAATTATCAATTAACAATTTTCATTTAAAATTGATAAATGTTAATTTTGCATTTTGCAATGAAAGAAATACTTGAACCCTTGCACTAAAATTTGTAGAAGCAATTTAATGGGGAAGGGGCGCAGGTGATTAAACTATCCGGCGTAGGGAAGAATTTCGGCGACTACTGGGCCATAAAGGACCTTGACATTGAAGTGGCAAAGGGAAAAATTTTCGGGTTTCTGGGTCCTAACGGAGCAGGAAAAACAACTACTGTTAAAATGATTGCAGGACTCTTAAAACCTGCTGTCGGGCAAATATTCGCAGGCGGGTATGATGTTGTCGCTGAACCGCTAAAGGCAAAATCAATCATAGGTTATGTGCCTGACAAGGGTTTTTTATACGAAAAATTAACCGGCAGGGAGTTTCTCCGCTTTGTTGCCGCCCTTTATAAAATGCCGGAGGAACAGACAGCCGGGAAAATCAAGGGCCTCTCTGAAACCTTCTCCATCAGGGAAATTCTTGACGGACTTATTGAAAGCTACTCAGCGGGCATGAGGCAGAGGCTTGTATTTGTGGCGGCAATGCTTAATGAGCCAAAAATCCTTTTAATAGACGAACCGATAGTAGGACTTGACCCCAAGGGCATAAGAATGTTAAAAAATCTACTGCAGGGGCAGGCGGCAGGCGGCTTAACTATATTCATGGCAACACACAGCCTCCTGCTGGCCGAGGAATTATGCTCTGACATAGGCATAATAAACAACGGCAGGCTGATAGCCTCAGGCACAAAAGAAGGGCTTTTAAGCTCAGGCCGGAGGCTTGAGGACTTTTTCCTGCAGGTTACAGAAAAATAACCTTAATTCATAAGGAGACCGAGGATGAAACAGGTACTTGTCTTTGATGCCGGCGGCAGGCATCTGAAACGAATTTCAACGCATTTAAAAAAGCATTATTCTGTCTATGGATTTAGCTCAATTGAAGATGTCAGGGCGCACCTTGAGAATTCAACGCCTGATATTGTCATCCTCTGCATGTCCCAGGACCTTAATCAAAAGCATCTGAAAATATTCAAAGACCTGTCGCCTGTCATAGGGGTTGTCGGAAAAGAAATGCAGGGCACGGTCAAAAAGGCTTTCAGCGCAGGTATCACGGATTTTCTTATTGCGCCGTGCAGCCCGTTTGAATTAAAGCTCAGCATTGAAAGCGCCCTGAAGAGTAAAAGCCGCATTGAAAAGCTTCAGAAGGAAAAAGAGCGTCTTCAGGCAATAAATGAAACCACCTTCCTGGTCTCCTCCACGCTGGACCTTCAGGAAATGCTGTACACCATTGTAAGAAAAATAGCCGAGATAGTTCCTGTGGTCCGGTGTTCCATGATACGCATAGACAAGGAGGAAAACACTGCCGATGTGGTTGCTACTTCCGAGAATCCGAAGATAAAAAACATAAAACTGGACCTTGACAAGTATCCTGAAATCAAGGAAGCCATTTTGACAAAGCATGCGATTGTGGTGAATGACATAAAAACCGACCCCATAATGATGGATGTAAGGGACATAATCTCGCCCTTGGGAATACGGTCCATCATTGTGCTCCCCATATTCTACAGGGATACGGCAATCGGCACCCTGTTTCTGAGGACCTCGCGCTCAAGCAGGTCCTTTAGTCAGGATGAAATCAGGTTCTGCAGCACGGTCACAAACGCATGCGCCAATGCCATATACAATGCCTTTTTGTATGAGAGACTGGAATATGAAAAGACTTCCCTCGGGAAACTGGCGATAACAGACTTTCTCACCGGTCTTTACAATGTGCGCTATTTTTATCACCGTATTGAGGAGGAATTCACAAGGGCGCTGCGATATAAGTTTCCTCTGACGTGCCTGATGCTTGACATTGATTTTTTTAAGCGCATAAATGACACTTACAGCCACCGGGTCGGCGACCAGGTATTAAAGGAATTTGCGCAGGTCTTAAAGAAAAACGTGCGGAGCGGCGATTTGCTCGCGCGGTACGGCGGCGAGGAATTTATTATCCTCCTTCCCAATACTGCAAAGACAGGCTCCATCACGGCATCCGAAAAATTAAGGCTCTGCATAAAAGACCACAAGTTTAAATCGCTCAGGGGGAAAGAGGCAATAACCGTAAGCGTCGGCGTAGCCTCATTTCCTAATGAACGAATTAACACAAGCGATGACCTGATTACCTGCGCTGACACCGCGCTTCTTGAGGCAAAGACCAAAGGCAGGAATCAAGTAGTATTTTATACATGAACCTGCTTCCCATTCTTTTTATCCCGAAGGTTCTATCCTTAAAGAACTCTCTGGAGATAAAAAGAATGCTTAACCGATTTCCGTTTGCGCTTCTGGGTATAGGCTTTTGGCTGTTCATATATATCATCTTCAGAAAAATCCTGATTTACTTCAGAAGCACGGAGATTTTCGGAGATATCCTTGCGGCAAAACTCCTGTCTATGGTATTCCTGACATTTCTGAGCCTTCTGCTGATGAGCGGCATTCTCACGGCGCTTTCAACTTTTTATCTTTCAAGAGACCTTGAGCTTCTCTTCACAAAACCCGTTGCTTTAAAAAAAATACAGTCCGCAAAGGCTGTAGACACATTCCTGACATCCTCGTGGATGGTCCTATTGTTTGCGCTGCCGGTTTTTATAGCCTACGGCAATGTATATAACGCAGGCCTTATTTATTACGCCGCGCTTCCGGTGGTGTTCTTTTCCTTTCTTCTGATTCCCACCGGCATAGGCATAACAGCCACCCATATTATTGCAAAGACACTGCCTGCAAAAAATGCGCATAATGTAATTATGGTGCTCGGCATCCTGTTTTTTTTGACGGTTTTGCTGCTTTTCAGGGTCATGCAGCCTGAAAAGTTCCTCAGGCCCGAGTCCTTTCCGACCCTGCTTGAGTATCTGACAAGCATCGGGACAGACTCCGCATTCCTGCCGCACTACTGGGCCACCCAGTCGCTCCTGCCCCTGCTTACCGGAAAGAAAACTGGAAGCGCTTTTTACATGCTGGTACTAATAAGCAACAGCGCATTTTCCATGCTGATTGCATCATGGGCCGGCTCTTTATTTTATAAAGATGCCTTTGATAAGGCGCAGAGTTCAAAGAGGCAGGGCATGAGGCTTCCTATGGAACGGCTCTTTCCTCAGAAGATGTCCTCTCTCAGGGAGGCGCTGATGGTCAAGGATTTGAAGATATTTTTAAGAGACAACAGCCAGTGGCCCCAGCTCCTTTTGCTTGTAGCCGTAGTCGTGATATATGTATATAATTTCAAGGTGCTGCCGCTTAACGCAATCCCGGGAGTGTCTTTTTTTCTGAATAATTTTTTAGGGTTTTTAAATCTGGGGCTTGCGGGTTTTGTGCTTTCCGCCATTGCGGCAAGGCTGCTCTTCCCGGCCGTAAGTCTTGAGGGGCAGACGTTCTGGCTTATCAAGGCGTCTCCGGTCACCATGAAGGAATTCCTTTCAAGCAAGCTCATCTCAGGGCTGATGCCCCTCCTGATACTTTCCGTAATCCTGATTTTAACCACGAATTTAATATTGGGAATAAAGGGCATGATGATGGCGCTTTCGCTGGCAACGATTTTTCTGATAACGCTTTCCATCGGCGGCTTGGGGGTCGGGCTCGGCGCCATGTACCCGAAATTCAAGTATGACAACATTGCATCCATCTCAATGGGCTTCGGCGGCATACTCTTTATGATATTGTCGCTTTTGTCCATAACCTTTACCGTGCTTTTGGAGGCGTGGCCGCTTTATCTTTATTTCAGCGCAAAGATGACAGGACGGGCGCTGAATAAATGGGAGTTCTTTCAAATGGCTGCATGTCTGATTCTTGTTTTAACCATCAACATCGTGTCTTTTTACGTCCCCCTGCGCATCGGGGTAAAGAGGCTGGAAGCGCTGGAGGAGTAAGAAAAAAGGGGACGGTTCTATTTATCTTCGTTTTTGTCTTTTTTGGGTCTGCCTTTAGGCTTAACCATTGCGTTAACATTATATTCTTTAGTTACTTTATCCGTAAAGTCTTCGCTGCCGTATATCACCCTTCTATTCATCTCACCCTTCATCATATTTTTTTCTTTAACCATTCCGCGTATGAATTCCCTGTATTGCATTCTACGTTCACTCTCGTTTTTAGATAGTCCCTTGTAAATTGGATGTTTATCTAATAATACATCTTTTTTTCCATGCGCATATG
>JACQZD010000056.1:15320-20319 GCA_016207865.1 Nitrospirota bacterium | reverse complement strand
ATTGTAACTGCTCCACTTGTAGTCTTGCGGGTCTTCTGTTATCCTTGCCCTTACCGGATTTAATTCAACATAGCTTCCACAGGCAAGAAGATAATTATCTTTTGCTATTATGATACTCTTATACCTGTCCTGCCAGAAATGACCTATATGCTTGTAGCAAACTTTGTAATATTGTGCATATGACAGGTTTATCCCCTTCATTATCTCAGCTAAAGTGCCGCCTTTTTCTGCAGGCTCCATAACCAGATGCACATGGTTGCTCATTAATACATAATGATAAAGCTTAAATTTATACTTCTCTTTATATCTCTGAAGTATTTCAATGTATTTTTTATAATCTTGCACTTTCTTAAAAACATCCTGACGATTATTCCCCCGTGTCAATATGTGATATACATATTCTTTAGGCGCTATTCTTGCTGTCCTCGGCATGCTGAAATCTACAACATCTTATTCTTTATGTCAAGAAAATAGAACCGTCCCCCTTTTTTCCTTTTTTCTCATTTTTCTCACGCCAATTGCAATTTCTTGAAAACAATGGCATCATTCACCATCACCATATAAGTTGTGATTATTGAATAGTATCAATATGCTATAATTCCTTATGGGATGGAAATGGACAGACCATATTGAACTTCAGCTTGTTGAAAGGAAAATAAAAAAAGAGTTAGTTGAAACAGTTCTTAATAATCCTGATAGCGTGGTAACCGGAAAGAAAAATAGAAAAATCTATCAGAAAATTACAGGAGAAAAACTTGTCAGGGTAGTAACGGAAGGCGACAGTCTCATAACTGTTTACATTACAGATAAAATCAGCAAGTATACGAAAGGAGTTAAAAAATGAGAATACATTATTCACAAGAGGCAGATGCTCTTTATATCAGACTAAAAGAAACTGATATAGTTAATACTGATGAAATAACCGAAGATGTTATCATGGATTATGACAAGGATGGTAATGTAATTGGGATTGAGATTCTTTCAGCTTCTGAGAAAGCAGATACGCGTCAGCTTATTATTCAGGCTTTTGAGAAGGTAATGGTTGAGCATCCTGCAGCAGCTTGATGTTTTTTTATAACAATGGACTGCTGTGATTTATACCTCAACTTTCCTTCAACTGTTTTACTCCGCTTTAAAAGCACAAATTATTACAAATTTCTTTTTGAAGCATATTACACCTCGCCTCCACATGAAGAGCCCTCATAATTCAGGCTGAATGATATAATATAGCTCATATGGATGTTATCACCACACACATAAACGCAGACTTTGACGCCCTTGCATCAATGGTGGCGGCGAAAAAGATTTATCCTGATGCCATAATGGCATTCCCCGGCTCTCAGGAAAAGGGCGTGCGGGATTTTTTAGCAGCGTCTTATGCCGAGCTGGATTTCAAAAAAATAAAGGATATAGACTTTGACGGCATTACCCGTTTGATATTTGTGGATGTCAGAAACTCGCAGAGGATCGGGCGGTTTGCTGAGATTCTAAATAAAAAAGGGCTTGAGATTCACATCTACGACCATCATCCGGCTGCGCCTGAAAACATAAAGGGGCAAAAAGAGGGCAAACCTGAATATCGTCTCCAGTTTCATCAGCAAGGAAATGGGTGCGGAGGAGATTGACCTGCTGAACGAATTAATACATTCAGCGCGCGACCTTGTAATCCACGGGCTCAGGATAAAAATCGCTAAGGCTTCAAGGGAAAAATATGTTGGAGAGATTGCTTATCTGGCGCATAAACTCAGGGACCTGGAAGATGTTGACGCGCTCTTTCTGCTTGTAATGCTGGAGGACCGTATTCATATTATCGCGCGGAGCCGCGCGCCTGAGGTTGATACTTCTGAAATACTACAGTCTTTCGGAGGAGGAGGGCATGCGGCTGCATCATCCGCAATCATAAGGGAGGAATCCCTTGAGGATGTTGAAGAGGGCATTGTAGACATCCTGAACAAAAAAATTCGTCCAATGAAAACTGCAAAGGACATCATGACTTCTCCGGTAAAGTCAATCCGGCAGGACAGCACAATAAAAACCGCCGAAGACACTATGACAAAGTATGGGATAAATGTCTTGCCTGTACTTAAGGACAATATTTACACAGGACTGATATCTCGGGAGATTATAGAAAAGGCTTTATTCCTTGGATTCAAAGACAGCAATGTCAATGAGTTCTGCACTACTGATGCCTTTACCGTAACGCCCGGGACCTCCATCAGGGAGATTGAGTCTCTGATGATAGAGCAGAACCAGAGGTTTATGCCTGTCATAGAAAACAAAGAAATTGTCGGCGCAATTACAAGGACCGACCTTCTGCGGTCCATCTATGAAGATATCCTCAGGAAAAGCAGGCTTGATGAGGAAGAACAGAGGGAGAAGCCCTCAATGGGCAAGAACATTGCAGCGCTTATTAAGGGGAAATTTCCTGAAAAACTATTTAATGTGCTTACACTCTCCGGAGAAATAGCCGAAGACCTCGGGTTCCCCGCGTATCTCGTGGGCGGCTCTGTCAGGGACCTTTTACGGGGGGAAACAAATCTTGACATAGATATTGTAATTGAAGGCGACGCCATAGCCTTTGCGCAAGCTATAGGCAGAAAACTCAATGCAAAAGTAAAGACGCACCAGGCGTTCGGCACTGCGGTTGTGATAACTGATTCCCTGAAATTTGACGTGGCCACCGCAAGGACCGAATACTACGAAACGCCTGCGGCCCTGCCAAAGATTGAGATGTCATCCATAAAAAAAGACCTTTACCGGAGGGACTTTACGATAAACGCGCTTGCCGTAAAGCTCAATCCTCAGGATTTCGGCAGTCTCCTTGATTTTTTCGGCGCGCAGAGAGACCTCAAGGAAAAGACTATCAGGATTCTTCACAACCTGAGCTTCATAGAAGACCCGACCAGGGCCTTCAGGGCCATAAGATTTTCAGAGAGGTTCGGCTTTAAGATAAGCAAGCACACGCTGAACCTGATAAAAACCGCAGTGAGGATAAACCTCTTTGAAAAACTCTCGGGCTCAAGGCTTTATGATGAGCTTAATCTTTTATTCCTTGAGGCAGAGCCGATTAAAGCAGTCAAAAGGCTTTCTGAACTGGACCTTCTGAGGTTCATACATCCGAATATCGCACTTACGCCGTCAGTTGAAAAAACATTTCATGACATTGACGAGTCAATCTCATTGTTTAAGCTCCTCTTTATAGAAGAGCCTCTAAACAAGTCGCATCTTTTTCTGATGGCGCTTTTTGAAGGGCTTAAAGTGAACGATATGGAACAGTCGCTGAAACGGCTTGTGGTCCCGCCAAAGGCAAAGAAGGAGATAATTGAAGGGATTGAACAGTCAAGGCAGGCGCTGTCAAAGCTGCAGACTGCTTCTCAGAAAGAAATTTACTATGCGCTTCAGCCTTTGAGTACGCAGACCATAATCTTTGCAATGGCAAAAGCAAAAGACAAGGCTCATAAGAAAGCAATCTCCCTGTACCTGACAACATTAAGAAAAATTAAACCCGCTCTTGCGGGAAAAGACCTTGAGAAGATGGGCTACAAGCCCGGACCTGCATTCAATGAAATGCTCAAGGCAATCCTTAACGCAAGGCTTGAAGGCAGGATTAAAAGCCTGGAGGATGAGGTAAAGTTTGTGAAGGAGAAGTTTAAGGTGTAGCTATCGCCGTTTTCACGCAGTGCGCCAAACCCTTAATCTCCGCGTCGCCCACGGTCCTTGCGTCAAGGAGCAGGGCGTTTTCTTTAATCCTTGCAATCACAGGCGGATGGCCCAGCCTCAGCCTCTTTTCCAATTCATTGACAGTAATGCCGGAAGGCCTTATGGACACGGCAAATGTCGGGAAGTCCGCTCCCGGCAGAGAGCCGCCTCCGGCCTGCGATTTGTCTTTAATAATTTCCATCTCCGCCCTGCCGGTAATATATTTTTCCAAAGAGGCATAAATCCTCTGCGCCCGTTTTTTTATAATTTCAACCGGCTGTATAAGCATCCTGAGCGTGGGGATTTCTTTCACTGCCTTTTCTTCATCAAGATACTGCATAAGCGTCGCCTCTAAAGACGCAAGGCTCAACTTGTCTATCCTTACTGCGCGGAGGAGCGGATTTTTCTGAATTTTCTGAATCATTTTTTCCCTGCCCAATATTATGCCTGCCTGAGGACCGCCAAGCAGTTTGTCTCCGCTGAAGGTAATAATATCCGCGCCGGCCTTGATAATGCTTTGAACCGTAGGCTCGCTGTGTATTCCGTATTTCCCCAGATCAATCAAACATCCGCTTCCAAGGTCAGCCATGACAGGAATCTTATATTCCCTTCCAAGTTTTACAAGCCCGTCCATTGATACCTCTTCGGTAAAACCGGTAACCTGATAATTGCTCTTGTGGACTTTAAGGAGCAGGGCCGTATTTCCGCACAGGCTGTTTTCATAATCGGATAAATGAGTCTTATTCGTGGCCCCGACCTCCCGTAAAACCGCTCCGCTTGCCTTCATTACCTCAGGGATTCTGAAAGAACCGCCTATCTCCACGAGCTCTCCCCTTGATACAACCACCTCCCTGTCCTTTGCAAAGGTATTAAGGCAGACAAGAACTGCGGCGGCATTGTTGTTGACGGCAATCGCGTCCTCTGCGCCTGTCAGTTCCTTAATTATGTCCTTTAAATGCGAATACCTCTTGCCCCTTTTCCCTCCTGCAAGTTCATACTCAAGGTTTGAGTAACTGCATGCCACGCAATTCATATGTTCAATGGCCTTTGCGGAAAGCACGGCCCTGCCTAAGTTGGTATGAACTATAATGCCGGTGGCATTTATCAGGGGTTTTAACTTGCAGGCTGAATTCGCCTCAATTGCGGTTTCAATAAAAGGCAGAAGCGCATCATGGGATAATTCAGGCGTTTTGCCGTTTAATATATCTTTTCTTTTCCGCTGAAGCACATCCCGTATGGATTTAAGGACTGTCTTCTTCGGGTAAACAGCAAGCCACATGGCTCCGTGAGGGCTTTTTAA
>JACQZD010000056.1:0-15306 GCA_016207865.1 Nitrospirota bacterium | reverse complement strand
ATCAACCTGCGGGATTTCTGAGAGGAGTTTTTGTTTGGACTGCATTGATTTTTGTAGCATAAGAGAGCGCTTGTGGTCAAGCACTCTTTTCTTTAGTGAAAACCTCAGAGGCCGGATTTCACCGTCAATACACAACTCTCTCCAAAAATAAACCTTCAGGAGGCGCGGTGGGTCCTGCAAGCCGCCTGTCCTTTGATTCAAGAATTTCTGCCGCCTGTGCCGGAGTAATCCTGCCCCTGCCCGCGGCAATAAGCGTCCCTGCGATATTTCTTACCATGTGCCTTAAAAATGCGTTTGCAGTAATGCTTATCTTTATCACAGGGACCTTAATGTTAAATGTCATAAACTCAATTGATGAAATCTCCTCCACCGTAATTCCTGTAATTTTTCTTACGGGATTTTTAGAACTGCAGCCCGAGGCCCTGAATGAGGAAAAATCATGCTCGCCAATAAGAACTTCCGCCGCCTGTTTCATTAAATTACTGTTTAAGGCATACGGCACAAAGCAGGAAAATCTTTTTAAAAAAATAGAATAAGCCGTTGAAATAAGATAAAAATATGTCTTGCCCTGTGCGCTGAATCTCGGGTGAAACTCCAAAGTGGACTCAGAAGATTGAACAACCCTAATATCACGCGGGATGTTTGCATTTATCGCGCGGGTGAAAATCTCTGACTGCATGCCGGAATTTGTTTTAAATGAGGCCACTTGTCCGAGTGCATGCACGCCTGCATCAGTCCTTGCGGCAGCCGTGACCCTCAGGCGCTCTCCCGTGATTTTGGCAAGCGTATCCTCCAGAATTCCCTGAATTGTCACAGCATTATCCTGTATCTGCCAACCGTGGTAGTCTGTCCCGTCATACTGAATAAGAAGCTTTATGTTTCTCACAGAGATAGTTTAGCACAACCCAGCGTTACAATTATAAGCGTTAAAACGGCATCATAATAATCTTGAAAACATACTATCATTTCTGATAGAATGTGCTTAAAGGCAAAGTGCCTGCCTTGTTTGTGACTGGATGAAAATCTTGAACCTTCAATTAGATATTTTAGGGAGCCGCAGTAAGGTGCGTGTGTGCGCCCCGGAAAACCGGGAGACAAAGCCTAATCTCACCTTCAAGGCACCCACCTATGAAAATAGGGTTTCAAGTTTTCTCTCTCCACGGCAAGGCGGGTCTTATACGCCCGTATTAACGGGTTTATTTTTAATGATTTTTGCCTTGACAGTAAAGGTTTTTCAGGAGAAGAAAATAATTACGCCAGTCTGGTTTTACAACCCTGTAAATTATATATTATTTAAAACCCTGCACTTAGGAAAAAATTTTAACGGGGTTTACTCTGTAAGAAGAAAAAATTTACAGAAAATTCTCTCTCCTCCTCTTTAAAAAACCTCCGCTGTCAAAGGCACTTCAAAGGAGGCAGGGTTTAAAAACCCTGCGGCAGGATGGAACTGTTTAATAACGGCAGGGAAAAGCCCCTTGCGTGGAGGATGCAGCCTCAGACGCTTGAGGAGTTTGCCGGCCAGACACATATCCTCGGTCAAGGAAAACCCCTGAGGACAGCAGTAGAAAGGGATTCAATAGTTTCCCTTATTCTCTACGGTCCGCCCGGGACCGGAAAGACCGCCCTCGCGCATATAATCGCCGGAAGGACCAAGGCGTATTTTGTCAGTCTTAATGCCGTTACCTCAGGCATCGCTGAGATAAAAGCCGCGCTTAAAGAGGCAAAAAAATACAGCCTTGAAGGCAGGCGGACCATTCTTTTTATTGATGAAATCCACAGATTTAATAAACTTCAGCAGGACGCCCTGCTGCCGGATGTTGAAGCGGGCAATGTCATATTAATCGGGGTTTCAACGCAAAACCCCTTTTTCTCAATTATCCCGGCCCTGTCTTCAAGATCCATGATTTTCCAGTTATTTCCTTTGAAGGAATCTGAGATAAAGGACTTGCTCATGAGGGCCTTAAGCGATAAGGAAAGGGGCCTCGGCAGTGAAAATATTATCATGGATGCTCAGGCGGCGGATTTTATCGCGAAAAATTCGGCAGGCGACGCAAGACGGGCGCTCAATGCCCTTGAACTTGGCGCCTTAATCCTAAAAAACAGCGGGGGTACTTCATATGACATCGCCCTGGCGCGGGAAATCATGCAGAAAAAAGCAATATATTACGACGAAGACGAACACTATAACACCATCTCCGCCTTTATAAAAAGCATGCGCGGCAGTGACCCTGACTCTGCGCTTTACTGGATGGCAAAGATGATAGAGGCCGGGGAAGACCCGCTGTTCATAGCGCGCAGGATTGTCATATGCGCCTCGGAGGACGTCGGCAATGCCGACCCGCAGGCGCTTTTAATAGCGGTTGCCGCATTAAAGGCCGTTGAGTCCATAGGCATGCCCGAAGGACGCATCCCGCTTGCGCAGGCGGCAATTTATATTGCCATGGCGTCCAAAAGCAATGCCTCATACACAGCGATTGAAAACGCCCTGACAGATGTGAGGGAAGAAAGATTGTCGGATGTTCCGCAGCACCTGAAGGATACCAGTTATAAAGGCGCCTCCCGCCTCGGCGCAGGCGCAGGTTATAAGTATCCGCATGATTACGACGGGCATTTTATCCCGCAGGAATACATGCAGGGGCATAAAACTTTCTTTACTCCGTCCGAAGAGGGTTATGAAAAAATTTTTAAAGAAATACTCAGGAAAAGGAGGGTCGTTCCATGAACTTGATAAACTTGATTGATTATCTGTTTATCATCATAGCCTTGATATTCGGGCTGATTATCGGCTCTGCCATAGCGTTTATTTACCATAAAAAAGGCCTGACGCAGAAGCTCAGGGAAAACGAGCAGAAGGCAAAGAAAATTATGGAAGATGCCCAGCGCGAGGCAGATACAATCAGAAAAGAGGCCGCGCTTGAGGTAAAGGATAAAATCTTTCACGCAAAGGCCGAGGCAGAGAAGGAATTAAAGGAGAGGCGGCTGGAGGTAAGCCAGCTTGACAAAAGGCTGCACCAAAGAGAGGAAGTCCTGGACAGAAAGCTTGAGCATGTGGAGAAAAAAGAAAACGACCTTAACCGTAAAGACAGAGAAATGGCCAACAAAGAGAAAACCCTGAATGAAAAAACGCAGAATTACGACAAGCTGATTAAGGAGCAGACATCACTGCTTGAGAGGATTTCAGCAATGAGCGCCGAGGACGCCAAAAAAGAACTTCTTGCAAAGGTTGCAGAGGAGTCAAGGTTTGAGGCGCTTAAAACAGCCAAGAAGGTTGAAGACGAGGTAATGGAGGCCTCTGACAGAAAGGCAAAGGAGGTGCTGAGCCTTGCCATACAGCGTTATGCAAGTGATTATGTCAGCGATAACACCGTTTCATCGGTAAACCTTCCGAGTGATGAGATGAAGGGCCGGATAATCGGCAGGGAGGGCAGAAATATCAGAGCGCTTGAGGCCGCCACCGGCATTGAGCTTATCATTGACGATACCCCTGAGACTGTACTGCTTTCAAGTTTTGACCCGGTCCGGAGAGAAGTGGCAAGGGTTTCCCTTGAGCGCCTCATGGCAGACGGAAGGATACACCCGGCCAGGATTGAGGACATTGTGGAGAAAGTAAAAAAAGAGGTTGATACCACAATCAAGGAAGAAGGCGAGAAGGCGGTCTTTGACCTGGGACTGCACGGAATACATCCGGAACTCGTAAAACTTATCGGAAGGCTTAAGTACAGGACCTCTTATGCGCAGAACGTTCTTCAGCATTCAAAGGAAGTAGCATATCTGGCAGGGGTCATGGCAGGAGAGCTTAAAGTGGATATAAAGCTTGCCAAAAGGGCCGGGATACTCCATGACATAGGCAAAGCGGTGGACCATGAAGTTGAAGGCTCGCACCAGATGATCGGTGCAAATCTGGCAAAGAAATACGGTGAAAAAAGCTGGGTGGTAAATGCAATACAGGTTCACCACGGCGACGGCGACCCCATGACAGTTGAGGCCTCCCTGGTGGCCGCCGGCGATGCCCTTTCAGCCGCAAGGCCCGGGGCCAGAAAAGAGGCCATTGAAAGCTATCTCCAGCGGCTTGAGAAGCTTGAACAGATTGCAAATTCCTTCAGCGGCGTAAACAAGTGCTATGCCATTCAGGCCGGAAGAGAGGTAAGAATTATTGTAAAGCCTGAAGAGGTCAGCGATGAGGTCTGCGCGCAGATATCAAGGGACCTCGCAAAAAAGATAGAGGAAGAACTCACATATCCGGGACAGATAAAAGTTACGGTAGTGAGGGAATCCAGATATGTGGAATATGCGAAATAAACGCGTTGAGCGTTATTGCGTACAGAGTTATTGCGCTATGAACGCAACAAACGCGATAAACGCTGAACGCTATAACGGTATTTTATGAAGATTCTATTCATCGGCGACATTGTGGGACAGCCCGGCAGGAAGGCGCTTAAGCAAGGACTTTCCAAAATAGCCGAAAAAATAAAACTTGATTTCGTGATTGCCAATGTGGAGAATGCCGCAGGAGGTTTCGGCATAACAAAGGATATCGGGGAAGAGATTTTCTCAATGGGTATTGATGTCCTGACATCAGGCAACCACATCTGGGACAAAAAAGAAGCAGTAACATACATCTCAAAAGAGAGCAGACTGTTAAGACCCGCCAACTATCCTGACGGCGTGCCCGGACATGGAAGCATTGTTATGAAAACTGCCAACGCAGTCAGTGTCGCCGTGCTCAATATCTCCGGAAGGGTATTCATGAACCAGATGGACTGCCCTTTTCAGATTGCAAAAAGAGAAATAGCCATACTCAAGGCCGAGGCAAATATAATTATTGTTGATTTTCATGCCGAGGCAACATCGGAAAAGGCCGCCTTCGGCAGGTATTTTGACGGACAAGTTACTGCAATAATAGGCACGCATACGCATGTTCAGACTGCTGATGAAATGGTAACCCCTCTCGGCACTGCATTTATAACCGATGCCGGCATGACGGGTCCGACGGACTCAATCATAGGGATAAAAAAAGAGCAGATAATCGGGAAATTTCTTACGCAGATACCGGTCCGCTTTGAGACCGCAAAGGGGCCTTCTATTCTTTCCGCGGTTGTCGTTGATGTAGACCCAAAGACCGGCTCGGCCTCAAAGATACAGAGGCTTCAGCTTAATTTTTCATAAAAAATCACAGGCGAAGTAATTCTTTCAAGAATTACTTCGCCTGTGATAACAATTTATTTTACGGCAGCCTTCAGCGACTTGCCTGATGTAAACTTAGGAACCTTTGCCGCGGGAATTTTGATCTCTTCTCCAGTCCTCGGATTGCGCCCTTTTCTTGCTTTTCTTTTAACGGCAGAGAAAGTGCCAAAACCGACAAGAGTAACCTTGTCGCCTTTTTTAAGCGTTTTTTTGATTCCATTAATCATTGAATCAATTGCCTTGGCAGCGGCGGTTTTTGAAATCTTCGCGCCCTCTGCCACAGCCTCAATAAGTTCAGCCTTAGTCATGATGCCTCTCCTTTCTTTAAAATTATTTCTTAAAATATAAGTATGGAAAAAGATACAGCACGGACCTGGATTTGTCAACAGTTTTGTTTAAATAAAAAATCCAAGCAAAAGTCATACTAAACACTGAATGCAAACGGCAGGAGTTCCTTGAGGGAATACCGCTTAATCTCATTTGCATTGGCAGTGTAGACGTCAATATCTCCGGCAAATTCCAACAGCATCTGCCTGCATGAACCGCACGGATAACAATGCTTCCCTGCGCTTGAAACAACAGCGACCGCCCTAAACGAGCGTTCGTCTTCTGAGAGCGCCTTAAGCAGGGCCGTTTTTTCGGCGCAAGCGCTCAGCATAAGCGATGGATTTTCAATGTTGCAGCCCGTGTATATATTGCCTTTCTTTGTCAGAAGCGCTGCGCCGACCTTGAACTTAGAATAAGGCGCAAGAGAGTTCTTCATTGACTTCTCCGCTTCCCTGACGAGTTTTTCTATGAGTTCGTTTTTCAATTGCTATGCGCCGCCCGCATCTGTTTTTACGCTTTCAGGCAGGACCAGATTTATGACTTTTCCTCTCGGGCCGAGACTGCCGATATCCCTGCCGTTAAATATGATTTTTATCCCGCCTGCATTGCCTATCTTGATTGAAAAACTCTCCGGCGCTGTCCACTGTACAGTATCCCCGGACTTAAGCAGACGCTGGTCCTTTCCGTCTGGGCCGGTGCTTACAGAGACCCATGTCTCTTCATTCGCGATTATTTCAAGGGAGAGCATTTTAGGCGCATCCGCCTGAGCCGGAAGGTTTTTTGTAATATTACGGGACTCAGTTATTGGAGGCTCCTGCCGGTCGCGCGTTACAGCCAAAACAACAAGCAGTAAAATTACGGCAGCGGAAGCGGATATCGCAGAATATCTCTTGTAGTTAAATGCCTTTTTAGTCTCTACGGGCTGGGACTCAATGGAGCGTGCCGCGTCAATCTGTTTCTTATAAAGGTCTACGACATAATCGGCGTTGATGCCGAGGGCATTGGAGTAAATGCGCAGATATCCTTTGATAAAAACATCTCCGGGCAGAAACGCATAGGCCTCGTCTTCAAGTGCGGCGAGGTAGTCATGCCTGATCTTTAGAAAAACTGAAATCTCTTCTAATTTCTGCCCTTTTTCTTCCCGCGTTTTTTTTAAAAGCCTGCCGGGCGTTTCCATGATAAAAATGTGACGAGTTGCATTGTAAAATGGTTTTTACTTTAACTGTTCAATGTACTGCTGTGCCTGCCTGACCTTCGCATCATTTCCGCCGCTGTTAACCACGGCATTGAAATGCCTGAGCGCCTTTTCATTGTCGCCATCCCTGAGATATGCATTGGCAAGCTCCCAGTGCGCATCTGTATAATCGGAGGCTACTGAAACGGCTTTTTTAAACTGCTCTAAAGCCTTATTGTCCTCACCCAACTTTACATAAACAAGCCCGAGTATATAATTTGCCCTCGGGATGTCGGGGTTTCTCAGAATGGCTTTTTTAAGCGCGTCTGCCGCGCTGATATAATCATTCTGATTGTAAAACGCCCAGCCCATATTTGAATATGCCATTTCAGGCGTGGTATAAAGGGGGTTTGTTAATGCAGCCTTAAAATAATTTATGGCCTCATCCCATTTCTGCATCCTCACATATGTCGCGCCGAGGTTGTTCATTGCATTCGAATAATCCGGGTCTATCGCTATCGCCCGTTTATAATAAGAAACCGCCTCTTCATATTTTTCAAATTCAGTGCTGAGCAGACCAAGCGCGTTCAGGGCGTATTTATCCTTGGGATTTAAATTAATTGCCTTCTGGAATTCTATGGAGGCGTCATGCAGTTTTTGCTCGGTCCAGTGCGACATGCCTATTTTATAATGAACCTCGGCATTTTTCAGGTCTTCTGCCGTAGGAGCAGAGGCGCATGAATAGAAGAAGACAGTGAACAGTAAACAGTGACCAGTGAACAGAAACTTACGGATTTTTTTATTCAAGACAGACCCTCCTGCGATTGTTTAAACCTTACCAGAAAATCTGAAATAATTCAAGGAGATTTCTTCTTAGCCGCAAGCCGTTTCATCAGCGTTTCATAATCATAAGTATTTAAGACATCCCTCTTTTCAAGCCAGCCCCTTTTCGCAACGCTTACGCCGTAAATCATATAGCCGAAATGGGATGTCATATGCGTGTCCGTGCTGATGACAAGCGGTATCCCCATCTCCTTGGCCCTCTTTGCGTATATATCATTAAGGTCCAGCCTTAGGGGATATGCGTTTATCTCTATGGCGGTTCCTGTCTCAACCGCGGTTTTTAAAACTTCAGCCATATCAGCATCGTAGGCGTCTCTTTCGCCTATAAGCCTGCCTGTGGGATGCGCGATTACTGATACGTGCGGATTTTTCATGGCGGATATAAGCCTCTTAGTTAATTGCTCCCTGCCCTGCCTGAATCCTGAATGTATGGCTGCAACAACTATATCCAGTTCCTTTAAGACCTTCGCGGGATAATCCAGCGTGCCATCGCTCCGTATATCCACCTCAATCCCGGAGAGCAGTTTAAAGCCTTTTAATTTTTTATTGAACTCCTTAATCTCCCTGTTTTGTTTTAACACCTGCTCCTCGCTCATACCCCTTGCAATGCCCAGACCTTTTGAATGGTCGGTGATTGCGATATATTCGTAGCCCTTTTTTTTTGCCGAGCTGACAAGCTCTTCAAAGTCATGACTGCCGTCGCTCCATTTTGTGTGAACATGAAGGTCGCCCTTAATATCCTCAATATCTATAAGCTCAGGCAGTTTCCCTGCCGCCGCAGCTTCAATCTCTCCATGGTCCTCCCGTATCTCAGGCGGGATGAACAAAAGCCCCAGCGCCTTGTAAATGTCATCCTCGTTTCTGCCTCCGATTTTTCTGCCTGTCGCTGTTTTGAATATTCCGTATTCATTTACCTTAAGCCCTTTTTTCAGCGCCATCTCCCTTAACCGTATGTTATGCTCCTTGCTTCCTGTAAAATAACAGAGCGCAGAGCCTAAAGAGTTTTCCGCAACCACCCTCAAATCCACCTGAAGGCCTTCACGGGTGACAATGCTTGATTTTGTCGTCCCATGAGCAAGGACGTCTTTTGCCTGAGGCAGATGGATAAAAACATTCATAACTTCCTTGGGCGCTCCAGATGTTGCAAGGATATCAATGTCCTTTATCGTGTCCTTCCACCTCCTGAGGCTTCCCGCAAGAAAGATTTCTTTTACCGGTGCGGTGTTTTTTAATTGTCCCAATATGTCTTCTGCAATCGGCAGCACCCTGCCTATGGGCTGGCGCTCAGTGCGCCTTTTGACCATAGCAATGCCCTTAAGAATATTTTCCTCAGTCTTTGCCTGAATGCCGGGAAGCCCTCTGAGTTTCCCTTCTTTTGCAAGCCTCTCAAGGTCGTCAATATTTTTTATTTTGATTTTCATGGAAATAAGCCTTGCTGTCTTCGGTCCAATACCCGGGATTGATAAAATCTCGGCAATGCCCTGCGGCATTTGTTTTCTCAATTCCTCATACACTGACAATCGCCCGGTTTTTACATACTCAATAATCTTCCCTGCAAGGTCTTTCCCTATGCCGGGGATTTCCATGAGTTCTTTTTCAGGCGTCTCAGCAAGGTCCTTTGCAAAGCCCTCAATGTTCTGGCTGGCCCTTCGGTAGGCCCTGACCCTGAAAGGATTTTCACCCTTGAGCTCAAGCAGGTCTGCAATATCATTAAAGAGTTTCGCAATTTCCTGATTCTTCATGTCTTCATGGGGTCAGGTCTTCATTCTTCACTTAACAATAGTAATTCTTTCTCCATCGCTTGCATAATTTTTTTCAATCTCCGGTCTTCCTCTAGTTCAATCCTAAGTCTCGTTGCCGCCTGGCTTACGGCTGTATACCCTATCCCGAAACATTCTGCTATCTTCTCATTACTCATATCAGTATACCACCTTAAAAGATACAAACTAACTTTCCTCGCAAGATTGTTGCGCTTGCCTGTTTCTTTTATCTCATCTGCGCTTATCCCTAACTTATTAGTCACCGTTGTTATTACATCCTCATAATTAATACTTCTTACAAGCCGTCTCATTCAAAGTCAACCCTTCTTCAACAAATGCCTTATATTGTTTCATTGCTTTTATTTCATCCCGGGAATATTGTCCAAGTATCCAGTCACACTTAAGCCATTTACTCTCTTTTTCTTTCCCTATATATTCAGGATAACTGCTCCATTGGTATTCATCAGGTCTCCTTGCCATCATAGCCCTCACCGGATTCAGATGAATATATCGACTTACCGCAACTAAATATCTCTCCTTTTCAATCAAAAGCCCTTTGTATCTACCTTGTAAAAGATGACCGACTCTGTTATGTTTCCGATTGAAATATGCCGTATAAACTGCATTAAGCCAGTGCATTGCTTTTGTAATATTACTTTTGGGCGTCTCTATCAGCAAATGGTAATGATTCTCCATCAATACATATCCATGAAGAATAATCCCATATCTAAGAGGAAGTTTAGACAAAATTTCCAGAAATTTTTTATAATCCCCTGCTCCTCTATATATAGGATTCCCTTCATTCCCCCTTGCGGCTATATGATAGAGAGCCCCCTCATACTCTATTCTCAATGGTCTCGCCATGAGCTATTAGTATCATAAATAAGTTTTTATGTCAAGTTTGAAGACCTGACCCCGTATTTAATTGACAACTATAAAATTAGCAGGTATATTAACAAAAAGGATAAAAAGGACTGACACAAGGGACATAGTCAAGGCGGCAAAGGAGTCGGTCTTGGGCTTTGCAGTTAAAAACAAGCGGCTTCCGACCACAGCAGAATTTGCGGCGCAGGTAAAAAATACAGACGCATGGACCAAAACGCTTTTTTATTATAATGACAGCAACCTTGAAACAGGCAATGCCTGTTATTCAAGCTCAACAGGGTTTCAGATAGAAGATGAGTGCATAACTGGGGTAAGTTGTGCCACATTCCCAAGTCCTGCATGCTGTAAAACCGGCTCTGCCTTCATCATCCTGAGCACAGGCGAAAACGGAACAAACGAGACAGGCACCGCTCCTATATTTACCATCCTTGAGCAAGGCGACACATATGACGATATCACGGCCTACGGTCTGATAACAGAGCTTAAAAATAATGTGCTTGCCTGCGCAGGGCTTGAGATACAGACAACAACCCTTCCCAATGCGACAGAGGACGCCTATTACACCACAACGCTTATAGGCAGGGGAGGTTCAGCGCCCACATGGGCTGTCTCAGGACAGACTATAAACACCTTAGGATGTTCGGGGAGCAGTTATCCCCTGACAAATCCCAACACCGCTGACCTGTGCCTTGCAGAAAGCACCGGCATAATCTCAGGCACGGTCAATTACTCAGGCGGAGCCACCGGCACGCTTGCCGCCTGCACGCAGACTGCTTCATTTACTGCAACACTTACGCAGACAGGGCTTACTGCTGTAAGCAAAGCGTTTACCATTACCTTAAATCCCCAGACGCTCGGAATCACAACACAGACTCTGCCTGACGCAAGGACAGGCGTTGCATACAGCGTTACGCTTCAGGGCACAGGCGGCAGGGCGTCTTACACTTGGAGCCTTGATTCAGGCGCTTTGCCTTCAGGGTTAAGCCTGTCTTCAGGAGGTGTTATTTCAGGAACGCCGGATGACGCAGCAGGGGCTTATAATTTCATAGTTGAGCTTGCCGATACATGCACCACAACTACAAAAGCATATACGCTGAATCTGATTGACTCATGCGCCTCCCCCGGGATAAATATCAGAAACTCGCGGGGTGGAACGCGATACTACAGACGGAGCGGTGTAGGTTGTACTGCGTGGGCAAATAATGCAGGGATAAATGTCCAGCAGATAGATACTATGGAATTTTTTACGAACAATACCTGCACTACTGAGAGATGCACAAGCCAGACCATGACTTATAATTTTTTCCAGGGATATGACACTGACGATGACTGCAGTATAAGATGGACAGGTGAGGGTGGTAGCTGTACATTTAGTGATTTGTAATTTTTAAAACATATGGGAGAAAGGAGCAATACATGGATAAAAAGAAAGTTCTTTTGGTTGACGACAGCGTAAGCATTGCGACACAGCTCCAGAAAATCGTGGAGGAGTCAGGGCTTTTTCAGGTCGTGGGGCACGGGAAGAACGGGCTTGAGGGCATAAAGCTTTTTACTTCTCTAAAACCCGATCTTGTCTGCATGGACCTTGTCATGCCGGAGATGGACGGGCTTCAGGCGATAAGGGCCATAATGAGCATTAACAAAGACGCAAAGATTGTGGTAATCTCCTCTGCCGCGGGCGTGGGCGACAAGGTCATGGAGGCAATTAAATTCGGCGCAAAAAATGTCATCTCAAAGCCGTTTGAGGCAGAGACGATAATAGGGATATTGAAGGGGCTTTGAAAAAATAATGTCAATATGTACTATAATGGCATTCCTGCGGAAGCAGGAATCCAGGAACATTTCAAAAGAACTGGATTCCGTGTCAAGCACGGAATGACAAATCTTTAAAACTACCGACATTAAAAACTGGAGGATTAGATGGGAATAAAATTTATAGGTCAGTTTCTTCTTGAAAAAAACATTATCAAGCCTGAACAGCTTATTGAGGCGGTTGAGTATCAGGAGTCCAAAAGGCTTAAATTCGGCGATTACGCCCTGTCAAAAGGCTATCTGACTGAAAAAAATATTGCAAAAATACAGGCTGAGCAGAGGCACACGGACATGCGCTTCGGAGAGCTGGCCGTAAAATTAAATATCCTGACCCCTGCGCAGGTTGACGAGATACTGACCCTGCAGAAAAACGACCACATACTCATCGGTCAGGCGCTGATTGAAAAAGGCTTTATACGCCCGGAGGTTCTTGAAAGAGAGCTTGCATTGTTCAAGGCAGACCAGAGTAAGTTTGTCTCAGAGGGGATAATGGTCCCATCAGGCGCGGCAAACCCGGATATTATAAAAGACATGGTGGACCTCACTCAAAAAATGCTTCTGCGTCTGGCGCAGATGACTATTAAACTCGGAAACGGCTACATAAGCAATAAAGAGCCTGAGAAAAATTATCTCCTTGTATCAGTCTATCTGTTTGGAAGTCTTAAGTATCATTATGCGGTTTCCGCGTCCCTTGAGGCGTCAAGGCTGGTTGCCTCCAAGATTATCGGCGAAGAAGTCAAAAAGGATAACAGGGAGGCAATCCTTGACGGAGAAAAAGAATTCTGCAATATCACCTGCGGAAATATCATCGCAAAGATGGCGCAGAGGGGTAAGGCCATGGACATCAGCCCTCCTATGGAAATTAATTATTCAGGCGGCGGGTATTCTCTTGTAAAGGGCGGAAATGCGGTTTACTATCCTATGGCGTCGCCGGAGGGGAATATTACCTTGATCTTAGTCCCGGGGTAGGATGCGGCCTGCGGGGCGCGGGCAGGGCAAACACAATTTCCCGTTCTTCAATATTGACGCGCTCTATGCGCACGCTTACGGTCTGCCCGAGCGCAAAGGTCTTTCTCCTATTCCTGCCTGTAAGGCGGTAGTTTTTTTCGTCAAAATTATAGTAATCATCAGCCATGTATGAGACATGCAGAAAGCCCTCAACAAAAAAATCCTTCAACTGTATCTTTAAGCCGTAAGGCGTTACATCGGTTATAAGCCCGTCGTATTCATCCCCAACCTTATCCTTCATAAACCAGGCCCTCATGGCGCTGAGGACCTCCCTTTCAGCCTCGTCTGCCAGCCGTTCTGTGCGCGAAGAATGAGCGGCTATCTCAGGAAGAAGCTTTTCAATGTGCTGTATTTTTTTATCAGAGAGTTTATTTTTTAAAGAGTCCTTGAGTATCCTGTGCACAACAAGGTCCGGGTAGCGCCGTATCGGAGATGTAAAGTGCGTGTAGGATTTTGATGCGAGTCCGAAGTGCCCGGTATTTTCCGTGGAATATTTTGCCTGTTTAAGAGAGCGCAGGAGAAGGATGTTTAAAAATGCCTCCTCAGGCTTTCCCTTTGTCTCTTTAAGGATTGAACGGAATGCCGTAACGCCGGTTTTTTTAGCGCGCAGGCCCAGGGCGTTAAAAACAGATATAAGCTCTTCAAGTTTGGAAGTGTCGGGCTTTTCATGTATCCTGTAAAGCGAGGGAAGGCCTTGGTCCTCAAGATACGAGGCCACGGCCTCATTTGCCGCTATCATAAATTCTTCAATAATGACATGGCTTAAGCTCCGCTCTGCCTTAATTATCGCCTCAGGCCTTCCCTGAAGGTCAAAGAGCACCTCGGGCTCGGGCAGGTCAAAATCAAGACTGCCCCTCTCAATCCGTTTTTTCCTCAAAAGCCCGCAGAGCTCATCCATTACTTCAAAGCTGTCAATGATATCTGTGTATTTGCGCCTTTCGTGGAGGTCGTTGTCAACAAGGATTTTGCTTACTGATGTGTAGGTCATCCGTTCATTGCTGTGTATGACGCTCGGGTAAAAAGACTTTTTTACAAGCTCGCCTTCTCTGTCAAAATGCAACTCAGCCGTGACCGTCAGCCTGTCTGCCTTGGGCACAAGACTGCACAGGTTATTTGAAAGCTCTTTGGGAAGCATGGGGATTACCCGGTGCGGAAAATATACGCTTGTGCCCCTCTGCCTTGCCTCAATATCCAGAGCAGAATCCCACGGAGCATAATGGCTGACGTCTGCGATATGCACATAAAGGATAAAGCCGTCCGGAGTTTTCTCTATTGATATGGCATCGTCAAAATCCTTTGCTGTTTCGCCGTCAATGGTAACTGTCAAAAGATGCCGGCAGTCCACCCTGCCGTGAGCGTTTATTTTTTCAGGAAAACTGCGCGCCTCATTAAGCGCAGGCGCCGGGAATTTGGGCGTGAGAGAGTATTCCTCAATTATCATGTCAATCTCAAGCTTCGGCTCCGCCACTTCGCCCAAGACTTTTAAGACCCTCCCCTCAGGCGGTCTTGAGGCGGTCGGATAAGAGGTAATCTCTGCTATGACGATGTCGCCGTTTTTTGCTTCGGCCCTGTCTTTGGGGCTTATGTATATGTCAAAAGGTATCTTTCTGTTTTTGGGTTTGACATAAAAGGCGTTTTTCTCCGCGCAGAATCTTCCGGCAATCCTCTTTTGCCCGCGCTGTATGACCTTTACAATGCTCCCCTCTTTCCTTGCCGTGTTTTCAATGCGCGCTGTAACCCGGTCTCCGGACATTGCGCCTGCGGTCTTCCTCGGCGGGATAAAAAGGTCCTGCTCTCCCTGCTTTTCAGAAAGCACAAAACCATAACCGTCCCTGTGCGCCTCAAAAAATCCCGTGACCAGGCTCATCTCATCAGCCGCGCCGTAAAGCCCTATGCGCGTTTTGTAAATGTCGCCGGAACTGATTAATGATTTCAGGGTGCGCTTAAGCATGCGGTATTCATGTTTGGGCATGCGGAGTGCGCCTGAAATTTCCCTAAGGCTGACAGGCCTGTCAGCCTTGAGCTTGAGAAAATTAAGGACGGCTTCGTTTTCTTTATTGTCAGTCATATATTAAGAGGAATTATAACATAACGGGAGTCTTCTGATATTTACCACTTGACAAATTATTAATTTTAGTATCATAATGATACTAAATCAACTATAATTTAATTATAGTGAGCATCGTTCTACAGGAAAATGGTTGAAGCTAATATGCCGTTATTTATGCTAAACTTGTACTTGTGGAAAAGCGAAAACGGCACTACGACCTTAATAGAATCAAGCAGTTACTTAATAATGAATCATCAAGGTTA
>JACQZD010000222.1 GCA_016207865.1 Nitrospirota bacterium | reverse complement strand
GGTAAAACCCGGCTCTACATCCCGTATTATTCTTCCCAACTATTATATAAAACATATCTCCATCATGCCATATATAAAAATATATTTCAAAAAACATCGGAAATTTGGCCATTTGCAGAGAGCCGGACTCATAAACCTTTTTTACTGCGTTTGGCATGGTACGTTGCAGGCGCTTCTGCCACATGCAGCAAGCGCTCTTTTTTCTCCGGTTCAAACACAACATGCACCTGTGCGTGAAGCGCTTCTGCTACGCGGCGGAGCATGCTGAGGGAGTGGCCTTCGTAGCCGGGAGATTCAAGCCTGCTGACCTGCTGCTGAGAGGTTTTGAGAAGTTTAGCTAAATCCTTTTGTGAAAGCCCCGCCTTACGGCGAAGGGCAGCAATCTGTATCGCAACATCCCATGCTTCTCCGGCACGCTTAAAGCGTTCAGCAAACACAGGGTCTTTTAATTGCTCCTCAAGATAATAATCAAAATTAGTTTTTTTCATTGCCCTATTCTCATAAAATTCTACCGTAAAATCCATATCTATGTCAACATCAATATTGATGTAATTATTCTTTCCGCCTGATATATAAAACACTCCACATTTTTCCTGAATATTATTACTTTTTCCTCTTTTTTTCAACAAAAAGCGGGCTAATTAGGCGGGCAGGCTCTTACTTCACTGACAATTTCCGGTAAAACGTATCTTTCGCACATACCCCGCGCCAACTGCATTCCCTGCAGTATGATGAAACCCACTCGGAAAATATTTCAGGAATCCTGTTTTGAAGCGTATCCCATTCAATCTGATCGTTATATGAAAGTCCAAGAAGCATTAGAGCTTTTGCGTCCATCTGCCGGATTGATTCTTCTGCATTCTCCGCATACCGGCATTTATCCTGTTTAAGATGACAACAGCCTGCACACACATTATCTGCGCCGGAGGATACAGTGATTATCTCCTTTTCCGCCAGGCTCAGCGTATGCATGAGGTTTTTTATGAAGGCTTTATCATATCCCTCACCATTAAAAAAGTGCAGGCATATAAGGTGATGTCCTCTTAGTAATGGCATAAGAGAAATATCGGAAGGTCATTGATCTGTTTTGGCATGATAGCTACTTCTTGAGAATTTTTAAGAAATCATCCTTTGTCATTTCTACATCCCTAAAAATCTTTGATAAGAGTCCGGGGCCGATTGATTCGCCTGAATGCACTGGAACTACTGTTGCCCGGCCATCTGAATGCTTCATAAAGATATGGCTGCCCTTTTGTCTTTCAGCAAAAAAACCGGATTTTTTTAATATGGCAATGATTTCTTTCCCGGTCAACGACGGCAGTTTGCTCATACTGCAACTTTCTGCACACCGACAAGATGTGTAGTGGGATATTTTCTACCATAAACTTCCAGACAAAGCTGAATAGCCTCCTTAATCCTTTCCATTAATACATCAAGCGACTTTGCCTGTGTATGGCAGCCCTTAAGCTCAGGCACTTCTGCAATAAAATAACCTTCTTCGTCCTGTTCTATGACTACCGTATAATCCTTAGCCATTTTCTCCCTCCTTAAAATAAAGCTTGCTTTATTTTATATCAAAACACCCATTTTTTCTATAATTATAAAAAGCGTCAGCTGAGTGGGAGAAAAATTGGTGCCCCCTGCAAGAATCGAACTTGCGGCACCAGGTTTAGGAAACCTGTGCTCTATCCAACTGAGCTAAGGGGGCATTCTTAGTTAACAGTTAACTGTTGACAGTTGACAGTTAACAGTTAACAGTTCATAGAAAACCGTTCATAGTTAACGGTTGACAGATAACAGAAAACTATTGACATCAGCTAACCGTTGACAGATAAGACAACAGTTTTATGATTTGTCAGCTTTTAAAGATCTGATTAATCCGTTAACCATCATTGACAACTCATTGCATTCAGTTGTCAATTCATCAAAAATAGATTTCTTAATATAATTTTCCTTAAGAGCTATCTCCAAAAGAGGAATACACTCATAAATAGAGCTCCTGGCTATCCTGAGAAATTGGACAAAATCTTTCTTATGATATCTTCCGCTTCCTTCTGCAATATTAGAAGGAACCGAAATTGAAGCCCTTCTTATCTGAGACGTAATACCGTATATCTCATTTGCAGGAAAATCTTTAGTAATCTTATAAATTTTACCTGCAAAATCAACTGCCCTCTTATATACGCTTAATTTCTCAAAACTAAATCCCATCTTTATCTTGAATACTGTGAACTGTCAACTGTGAACTGTCAACTAAATTGGTCGGGGCGAGAGGATTTGAACCTCCGACCCCACGGTCCCGAACCGTGTGCGCTACCGGACTGCGCTACGCCCCGAAGTCATTTCAATAAAACTAAAAATTAAACGTGTGCGCTATTCCCGACAAGTCGGGACGCTACGCCCCGTGCAGAAATAATACCATAACCTACACTTCAAACGCATCCTTAATCAGCTCAAACTCAGGCCTGCTGTCTTTATAATAAATGCTGAGCACGTCAAACCTGCATGAAGGCGTTTCTTTGAACCGCTTGAGATACGAAAGCGCCACCTTTGCAATCTTCCGCCTTTTGTGATAATTCACCGCCTCAAACGGCATGCCGAATTCAAGGCTTTCCCTTGTCTTGACCTCTAAGAAAACCAGCGTCTCTTTGTCTCTGGCAATTATATCAATCTCACCCATGGGCGTCTTGTAGTTTTTTTCAACGAGCATATATCCGTTCTTTTTTAAAAATTTTCCCGCAAGCTCCTCACCTTCCCTGCCAAGACTCACTCAACTTCCTCCGTAATAGGGATAACGTTCATCGCGTTATAGCGTACAGCGTTATAGCGCTTTTTTATACAGCAGCATATATGTTTGAAAAACTTTAAGGCAACACCTTAAAGTCATGCTGCCTTTTAATAAACAGTTCGGGGCAAAAACTTAAAACTTTTTGCAGCATGACAGATAATAATCATTGTTGTATTCTGAAAGTTTTGAAGGCATATGTGCTGCTGTATTGCAACACACCCCGTCCCGAAGTGTCGGGACACCCCTCTTTTTAGAGGGGAATTCCTCATCCTTCCTCAATGCTTCTGTAAAAACAGCTCCTGTTGCCCGTATGGCAGGCTCCCTCGCCAATCTGCTCAACCCTTATGAGAAGTGTGTCTTCATCACAGTCATAAAGAATCTCCTGTACAAGCTGTATGTTGCCTGAGGTCTCGCCCTTCATCCAGTATTTCTGCCTTGAACGGCTCCAGAAATGCGTCCTGCCGGTTGCAACCGTTCTCTCAAGCGCTGTCTTGTCCATGTAAGCAAGCATCAGCACCTCGTTATCCCCAACATCCTGTATTATTGCCGGGATAAGCCCCTTATCATCATATCTAAGTTCCGGTATCATCAATCCTCCCAAAAAACAATTATTCTTACAGCTTATACCCTATTTTTCTCAAAAAATCTTTTCTGTGCGTTTTATCAGATGCAGTCTCAACGCCTTTCGGTGAAAACCCGTCTATGACGCCAAGAATTCCCCTTCCATGCCCGGATGCGGCAATCACCACCTCCACAGGCTTTGAAGTTGCACAGTAAATGCTGCAGACCTCAGGGCAGTTCTTTACGGCATTCAGGACATTTATCGGGAAAGCGTCTTTGAGCACAATGCAGAAGACATGGCCTGCCCCGATTTCCTGAAGGTTTTTAACGCACACGTCAATCAGTCCCGCATCATTGCCCTCTGTCCTTATCAGGCACGGTCCCGACGCCTCTGTAAAGGCGATGCCGAATTTTGCCTGAGGCACAGTCGTCGCTATAATCTCATAAAGATCCTCGGCTGTCTTTATAAAATGCGTCTGTCCGAGGATGATATTGCTTCCTTCCGGAACGTCAATTTTTATTGCTTTTATTTCCATGTTAAACCTCCATAAAAACCGTTATTCGTTATTAGTTATTCGTTATTAGTTATTTAATGGCTCATCACGCTTCACGCCTTACGCCTCACGGTTGTAAAGTATGTTATAATCAAACTAAATTTTTGAGGCATTATCAGGCAATAAATGGTGAAATTTTCAAATAATTTTCAGTCCGGAAAATTATTTACCTTAATTTTCTGTACATATCTGACCTTAACGGCATCCGCCGCAAATGCTGAAATCATCGGACCTGCCATAAAGATACAGAACAATAATATCATGATAGGCACGGGTTTTTCCAATATCAAAGAAATAGAGAACGCCATAAGGTCAGGGGTTGAAAAAGAAATTGTCTTTACCATAGAGCTTTTCAGGGAATGGGATTTCTGGCCTGATGAATTTGTTCATGCAAGGAAAATCCAGAAGACCATAAAATATGACAACCTAAGGGGGCAGTACAGGATATCATCACATGACGGAACGGTTGTTAAAGAACGCTACTTTAAGGAATTCAATGACCTGAAGGAGTGGCTCTTTACGGTCAAGGATGTTAACATCATTAATGTCAAAGAGCTTGAGCAGGGCAGCTATTTTGTCAGAGTTGTGGTTGAATCAAAAAGCAGGGAGATTCCGCCTGTCATAGGCTTTTTTATGCTGTTCATTCCCGAAATAGAGACAAGCCTTGCCAAAAAATCCCCGTCATTTATCGTTGGGGAGCAGCCGGCTCCGGGGGATATCCGATGAAACCGCTCAAGACGCTTTTAGGCCTTTTTGCCATCAGCATCCTCGCAATAATTATCACCGGCTTTGTGCTTAAATATTTAGGGATTGAGCATGGTCCTCTGATAATAAAAACCGGCATTGTTTTTCTTGCGGTAAATATCGTGCTTTACCTCCTTATCCTGATTGTTTTTGTAATCCGCAACCTCACCGCGCTTTACTATGAGAAAAGGCATAAAATCATGGGGTCCAGGTTCAGGACCAGGCTTGTCATTGCCTTTGTCGGGCTTACCTTCATCCCGTCGCTGCTGCTTTTTATCCTCTCAAACCAGCTCATAAATAATACCATTGATAAATGGTTTTCAATTGAGGTTCAGGGTCCGGTAAGCGATTCAATGGCAATTGCAAGAGCCTTTTACCAGAAAGAAAGAAAAAACGCACAGAGCTATTCTGATTCACTGGCGTCAAACAGGATGGCAGTCAGCAGGGAAACCGGAAACTACAAAGCTTATTTTCTAAGACAATCAGACGGCTCCAGACTTGTTGACGACGCCTTTAAGGGCCTTGCCGATACAGAGATACTATCAAAAGACAGCGGCGACATTATCAGGGCGGCGTCTCCGGTCAGAGAAGGGGGAAGAGTCTCCGGAGTTGTGCTGGTTGAGACAGCCATTCCTAAAAATATTGTGGAGAAAATGGAGTCCATCAAAAAGGCTTACAACGAATATCAGCAGATCGGAACGCTTCAGTCCCCGATGAAGTTTATCTACTTTCTGATTCTCACAGTCACCACGCTTGTAATTATTTTCCTTGCGCTCTGGATTGCGCTCCGCATTGCAAAAGGCATAACAATCCCCATCATGTCCCTTTTGGAGGCTACAAAAACAGTCGCGGACGGAGATTTGAATATCAGGATTGATTTAAAAAGGGACGATGAAATCGGCCTTCTGATTAATTCATTCAACAAGATGGTCGGAGATATCCGCAAGGCATATCTCAGCATGGAGGCGATAATTGAAAATATAAACACCGGCGTGATACTCCTTGAACGCTCCGGCAGGATTTATACCCTGAACAACGCAGCATGTTCCATGCTGAATTTAGACCGCGCCTCTGTCACAGGGAAAAGCCCGAGAGAAATTCTCGGCAAAATCAAATCCGAAGAACTGAACTCCATGATAAATCAATTGGGGGAAAAGGACTTCAGGGCTATAGAGCGTGAAATTCACGCAAACGTAGAGGGCAAACTCGTGAATATGCGGGTTTACATTACGGCATTGAAGGATGCAAGCGGTAATTTTATGGGAATACTCGTCGTGTTTGACGACATCACAGACGTCATAAAGGCGCAGCGGGCGCTGGCGTGGCAGGAAGTCGCCCGGCGCATTGCCCATGAAATAAAAAACCCGCTTACGCCCATACAGCTTTCAACTGAGCGGCTTCTTAAAAAATGGGATGAAAAATCCGGAGATTTTGATGAGGTCTTAAGGAGGTCGGCAAAAACTATTGTGAATGAGGTCAACAGCCTGCGAAACCTTGTTAATGAATTTTCAAGGTTCGGAAAAATGCCCAAGCTGAACCTCCAGCCGACTGATGTCAGGCCCGTAATTGAAGAAATACTGAACCTCTACAAAGACGTGAAAGATGTAAATATCACGGTGTCGTTTCAGGACACGCCTGAGATTGAAGCGGATCAGGAGCAGCTAAAAAGGGCTTTGATAAATCTCATAGACAATGCCATTCATGCAAAAACAGAAAATATATGGTTAAATATATTCTACGAACCTTCTGTGGAAAGCGTCAGGATAGAGGTTATAGATGACGGAATCGGGATAAAAAATGAGGACAAGGACAAGCTCTTCCTGCCTTATTTTTCAACAAAAGAAGAAGGCACGGGGCTCGGCCTTGCAATAGTTGATAAAATAATATCAAGGCACAGGGGATACATAAGGGTAAGGGACAACAAGCCGAAAGGCACGCAGTTTATTATAGAACTGCCTGTTGTAAGGAAATGAGGAACAACTGTTGCAGGTTGAAAGCTGAGCAGCAACGGCATATATGCCCTCAAAACTTTAAGAATACAACTTTGATTATTATCTGTCATGCTGCAAAAAGTTTTGAGTATTTGCCCTGGACTATTTGTAAAGAGGCAGCATGACATTAAGGTGTTGCCTTAAAGTTTTCGGACATACATGCCATTGCATAAAACTTGAAACTTGCGCAATAAACGCTATAACGCTGTACGCTATAACACGATAAACGCTGTAAACGGGATGGAGATATAATGACACAGGCTGCAAAGGCCACAATACTTGTAGTTGACGATGAAAAAAACATCAGGGAAGTCCTTGCCGACACCCTCGGTGATGAAGGCTATGAGGTTATAACCGCATCTTCGGGCGAACAGGCGTTAGACTCTGTCAGGGAATATGCCCCTGAGGTTATATTCCTTGACGTATGGATGCCGGGCATGGACGGCATAGAAACCCTGAAGGCCGTCAGGGATGCAAACAAGGAATCATCCGTGATAATGATTTCAGGACATTCCAATATAGATACCGCAGTACAGGCGACTAAGTTAGGCGCTTATGATTTTCTGGAAAAACCGCTTGCAGCTGAAAAAGTGCTTATTGTCGTCAGGCGCGCGCTGGAAAAACAGCAGCTTGAGAAGGAAAATACTGCATTAAGAACCAGCGGGTGGGAGATAATCGGGGAGAATCAGAAGATGAAGCTTTTGAGAGATGAAATTTCAAAGGCGGCGTCTTCTCAGGGCAGAGTGCTTATATTCGGCGAAAGCGGAACGGGGAAAGAGCTTGTCGCAAGGGCCTTGCACGAATCAAGCGGCAGGAAAGACATGGATTTCATTGAGGTAAACTGCGCCGCAATTCCAATTGAACTTATAGAAAGCGAGCTGTTCGGTCATGAAAAAGGCTCCTTTACAGGCGCGTTTGAATCCAAAAAAGGCAAGTTCGAACTCGCGGATGAAGGCACCCTGTTCCTTGATGAAATCGGCGATATGTCGTTAGCCACCCAGGCAAAGCTCCTGAGGGTCCTCGAGACACAGGAATTCCAGAGAGTCGGCGGGAGCAGGAAGATAAAAGTGGATGTGCGGAT
>JACQZD010000221.1 GCA_016207865.1 Nitrospirota bacterium | reverse complement strand
TGTCATGCAGGCGATGCACGAACTTTTCAGAAGAAGAGAGATGACAGCGGACAGTTATTTAGCCTCTGTCACCATTGACATGAGAACCGGCGAGGATATTAAACAAGAATTGTTTTTCAATCACGTGTCGTATCTTTTCTTACAGGCTCAATCTGAGATTATGAGCAATCAAAGGGAACTCATAAATAGCATCAAGATGCAGATGTACGAGCAGGTGAAGGCAAGTATTCCGCATGATATTATGGAGGCAAGTCATTTGACACGCATTGCTCCTCTGTCTTTTTTTAAAAAAATAATTGAAGTGCCATTGAAAGGGAAGATCGCTACGTTCATTTTTTCGCATGTGAGTAAAAACCCTTTGTCCCCTGACATCATGGGAACGAGGATAGAGAATGTTTTTCACATGCCGCGTGTGTCTGTGCCTCCGGGACTGGGCTTCTTTTCTAATTATTTTAACGGCAGGCTCAATCTGGTAATATCATATCTTGACGAATTGATTAGTGATGAAGAAGTGAATATGCTGGCGGGCTCGATTAAAGAGAAACTTCTGACTTGATGTTGCGCAGTCGCATATTTTAAAGGTTGCATGATAATCTAATTATTACCTAAATTGAGCGATTCTTTGAAGATAGTCTTATTAGACAGCGTGTTGTGACAAAACTTAATCACCCAATAAGTGTCATTCCCGCTTGTCGGGAATCCTTCTTAAAACACGGAAAGATTCCGAACAAGTCGGAATGACAGAATAAAATCGCTTAGGTATTAAATGGAGCTTATGCATAATTCCTGTGATGTGCTTGTCGTGGGCGGCGGGGTTTCGGGGGTAGCAGCCGCAGTCGCTTCTGCAAGAAACGGTGTTAAAACCGTGCTGGCAGAGAAGGAGAATTTTCTCGGGGGCATGGGATATGCCGGGTTGCATCAATATATGTGCGGCTTATATCTGAACGGGGATGTAATGCCTACAGAGACTTTGAATGCAGGGATTGTCAGAGAGATAGTCGGGCTATTAAATAAATTATCTCCTCAAAAAACCATAAAAAAAATCGGACAGGTTTATGTCCTCCCTTATTCAAGAGAAGACCTTGCGAAAGTTTTCACTTCTCTGTGCCGGAATGAAAAGAATTTAACTGTCCTCTTCAATACGACTGCTGTGTCGGTAAAAAAGAAAAATAAAATAATAGTTGAAGTTGCATTAAACACTCCAGTAAGTAAAATAATCCCCAAGATTTTAATTGACTGCACAGGAAGCGGGGTTATTTCTGCAATGGCAGGCGCAGGTTTTGAATTATCTTCTCCTGTGAAAAGGCAACTTGCAGGCTTTACGATTCACTTAAAAGGACTAAAAGAGTGCGATGAAATGCTGTCAATTAAAGTCCCTTATTATTTGTCGCAAGCAACTAATAAAAAAATGCTCCCTGCATATTTGAGATTTACTACTTTCAGCATGGGGGATACAGACGACGAAGGCTTTTGTAAAATAAACATCGGCGGCTCGGACAACAATAAACGTGAACAAACTATCAGAAAAGATGCTCTGAAGATAATCAGTTATTTAGCGGACAGGCTGCCCCCATTTAAGAACGCATACATTGCAAACACTTCCTTGAGAGTTCTGGAGCGGGAAGGAAGAAGGATTTGCGGCGAGTACACGCTTACAGAAAATGATGTCCTTAATGCCAGGAAATTTCGTGACGGCGTTGTAAAAAATTCCTGGCCCATAGAAATATGGGATAAAAATAAAGGTATAATTTACAAGTATGTTAAATCAGGAGATTATTATGAAATACCTTTTCGCTGCTTAAAGGTTAAAGATATAAAAAATCTCCTGTGCGCAGGCCGCTGTATCTCTGTAACGCATGAGGCACTTGGCTCTACCCGCATCATGGGCACATGCATATCTCTGGGAGAGCAGGCAGGGCTGGCTGCGGCTTTCAAGGCTAAGCATGGAAATTATCCTGATATTAAAAAATAGAAATGGAGACGCCTATGACAGCAAATAGATATGAGGGAAACGGTCTTCTCCGTATTCTCCTCGTCAAACCCCATTTGCAACTTCTTGTAGCCAAGCGCCTGAATGACTTTCTGCATCTGGAACCGCTGGAATTGGAAATCGTTGCCGGCGGCGTGCCGGAAGAAGATTACGTCGCCATCTGCGACTTAACTTTAGAAAAAAAACCAATGGAGGTTTATTACCGCCAGCTACAGAAAATTAACCCTCATATTATAGGTTTTACAGGATACAGCAATCAGTCCGCAAAGGTAAAGGAACTGGCGCATATTGCCAGGGCGCATAATCCTTTTGTTGTAGTTGTTGTCGGCGGGATTCATGCAATAATCTCTCCTCTTGACTATGCTGCAGATGACATTGACATCATTGTTCGCGGCGAGGGCGGAACAACCTTTGGTGAAATTGTAAAAAGGTTTAAGCTGGGGCAGCCTCTTTATTTCGGAGAGGTTGCCCTGTCTCAAAAAGACATTAATTTTGTTGAAAAAGCCAATGCATTGCCGCCGGCATATCCCGACGTGAAAACCATACCCCTTGCACGCAGGGACCTCGTCCAGCGCTCCCGCTACTTCTCGGTGTGGACATCAAGTCCAGAAAAGAAACTGGATACAATATTCCCTCGCATAGCATCTGTCCGCACATCATATGGATGCAAATTTACCTGCTCTTTTTGTGTAGTGCATCATATAATGGGTAAAAAATATTTAGAGCGAAGTCCGGAAGATGTTGTAAATGAAATTGAGAATATAAAGGAAGAGCACATTTATTTTGTTGACGATGAAACATTCTTAAACGAAAAAAGGATGAACGAGATAGCGAACCTCCTGCTTCAGAGAGGGATTAAGAAAAAGTATGTAAGCTGGGCAAGGGCTGATACAATTGTCAGGCGTCCGGACCTGTTCCTGCTCTGGAAAAAAGCCGGCCTCGGTATTGTATATGTCGGACTGGAGGCAATGGATGAATCACGGCTGAAAAACTATAAGAAGCGGACAACCGTAGAAACTAGTATGAAAGCCATAGCCCTGCTGCAGGAAATTGGAATAACACTTCATGCAAGCCTTATGGTTGACCCTAATTTCTCTGTGGAAGATTTCAGGAGCGTAGAAAAAGTAATTAAGCTTATCCGTCCTGCTGAGGTGTCTTTTACTGTGTTTTCGCCTTCACCCGGCACCGAACTCTGGCATAAACACAAAGATGAATTTATCTGTAACGACCCTTATTTGTTTTATGATTGTATGCACACCCTCCTGCCAACAAAGCTCAAAATCAAACGATTCTATGAGCACTTTGCGCGCCTTTACAGACTCGCATGGAGCGCCAACCCTTTAAGGGTTAACAATGTCCGCATCCCATACAATGAAGTATTAAAGGCTATTGTCGACGGGACAAAATATATTTTTGCCCTGCGCTCCATTCACAGAGATTATCTGCCTCAACGAGTCGTAGACAAAAAACTGATATGAACGCCTTTAAAACAAAAGAAAATGATTTTTTAGTCGCAGGATTCAGGATGAATATTTTTCAGACAATAAGACTGGAAACAAAAAACTTTATAAACAAAACAGCAGTAATTGAGGGAGACTGCAAACTTTCCTATGGACAGATGTTTTCATCAGCAGATTCAATCGCCTCTGCCCTGAAAGAGCACGGCCTCATGCCGTTTCATCGGGTAGGTCTTCTCTGCGGCGACAGCATTGATTACATAACCACCAGCCTGGCTATTTTATCATTGTCCGCAGTAGTTGTTCCTATCTCTACTGAACAGCCTGAGACCGAAATCAACATTATTCTTGACAGGATTGCCGTGGATTTCCTGATTTTTGAGAAAGGATTCTACAGTCCTGAAAATGCTGACTCCCTTCAATTTAGCTGTTTTTGTAATAAAAAATTGTATATTAAGAAAAGAAAGAATAAAGAAGAACCTTCTAAAGAATATTATAAAATCAATCCGGCATTTATACGCTTCAGTTCAGGAACAACAGGCACAAGCAAGGGCATTGTCTTATCCCATGAGGCAATCATTGAAAGGACTGATGCAGCAG